>NZ_BDHF01000608.1:0-83504 GCF_054786115.1 Treponema sp. R80B11-R83G3
GGCCGCTGTCGTACAAATATTTTGCCACGCAGCGGATTGCGTTTCCGCTCCTTCCCCCCCCACTCCCTAATTTATAAAATGGTAGACACCTGCGGCGGCGAATTTGAAGCTAAAACGCCGTATTTCTATTCTATTCAAAACGGTACTGAGAACGAAGCCTTGCCGTTTATTCAAAAGAGCGGCAAACAGCGGATTGTGGTTCTCGGTTCGGGGCCAATTCGCATAGGGCAGGGGATTGAGTTTGACTACGCGTGCGTGCATTGCGTTTGGACTCTGAAAAGTTTAGGATACGAAGTTATTGTAATTAATAATAATCCCGAAACTGTATCAACCGATTTTGATACCGCAGACAGGCTTTATTTTGAACCGTTGTGCATTGACGACGTGATGAGCATTATCGAAATTGAAAAGCCAATCGGAGTTATTGTCGCATTTGGCGGCGGCACTGCAATCAAGCTGACAAAAAAACTTCACGAGCGCGGCGTAAACATCATCGGCACTTCGGCGGACAGCATAGACATTTGCGAGGACAGGCAACGGTTTGACTTACTGCTTGAAAAATTGCAAATCAAACGCCCAAAGGGGTACGGAGTTTTAACGGAAGAAGAAGCGTTAGCCGCCGCCGAAAAATTAGGCTTTCCAGTGTTAATGCGCCCGTCTTATGTGCTTGGCGGACAGAACATGATCATCGCGTTCTCTCAGGACGATATACGCGAATATATGGAAATTATTTTGCGTTCAAAACAGGAAAACCCCGTGTTGATCGACAAATATCTTGAAGGGCCGGAGATAGAGGTTGACGCTCTGTGTGATAGTAAGGACGTGTTAATTCCCGGCATAATGGAACATATCGAGCGCACCGGCATTCACTCGGGGGACAGCATCGCGGTGTATCCCGCCATTAACATAGACGATGCGTTAGCTGAAAGAATTTTTGACGTTACTAAAAAACTGTGCATGGCTTTGGACGTAAAAGGCCTTGTTAATATTCAATATGTCTTTTATGAAAACGACATTTACGTTATCGAAGTCAACCCAAGGGCGTCCCGTACCGTTCCGTACCTGAGCAAAGTTACGGGTATTCAAATGTGCGAACTTGCCACAAAAATGAGCGTAGGCAAAAATTTTTCCGCGCTTGGAATTTCTCCCGGCATAGGAAAAATACCGCCGTATGTCGCGGTTAAGGTTCCCGTTTTCTCCTTTGAAAAACTCGCCGGAGTTGATACGCATTTAGGCCCTGAAATGAAATCCACAGGCGAAGTTTTAGGTATCGGCAAAAATCTTGAAGAAGCGCTTTACAAAGGCCTTATCGCGGCGGGATACAAAATGAAAAAAAGAGGCGGCGTGCTTATTACGGTGAGGGACAGCGATAAGGCGGAGATACGGGATGTCGCGGAAAAATTTGTCCGCGCCGGATTTTCGCTTTACGCTACGCGGGGAACAACGCGTTATCTTAAAGAAAAAGGTTTTGAAGTCCAACCGATAGACAAGATATGCGACAATCAGGAAATCAACACTGAAACTCTTTTGGCTGGCGGCTCGATTAGTTACGTCATCTGCACCTCAAAAAAAGGCAGAGACCCGGCGTTAGACGACGTAAAACTCCGCAGAAAAGCCTGCTCTCTCGGCGTGCCGTGCCTAACGTCTGTAGATACGGCAAACGCGCTTGCTGACGGTTTGCTTTCAGGGTACAGCGAAATAAATACCGAATTAGTTGACATTAACAGCCTGCGGACTGAGCGCATGAAATTGCCGTTTACAAAAATGCAAAGTTGCGGTAATGATTTTATTTATTTTGATTGTTTTAGAACGGAAGGAATTAATTCCCCCGAATCGCTGTCGGTGTTTTTATCAAATAGGCATAAGGGCATAGGCGGTGACGGCGTTGTGCTGATATTGCCGTCCGCCGCCGGTATTGCAGACGCAAGAATGAGGATGTTCAATCTTGACGGCAGTGAGGGCGGCATGAGCGGAAACGCAATCCGCTGCGTGGCAAAATATTTGTACGACAGCGGCCTTGTAAAAAAGCGCGATATGAAAATTGAAACAAAAAGCGGCGTAAAGGAACTCCATCTTTCAACGCGCAACGGCTTAGTGTCGTCCGTTAAAGTAAACATGGGACGCGCCGAATTGCGCCCGGAAAACATACCCGTCAACTTAAAAGGCGATAACGCAATCGCGCGAAAAGTAACCATTGGCGGCGCTGAGTACGAAATTACCTGCGTCTCCATGGGCAACCCGCACGCCGTAGTGTTCTGCAATAACCTTGACGATCTTGATTTAAGCGAAATAGGTCCGTTATTCGAAAACGATCCGCTTTTCCCCGACAGGGTAAACGCGGAATTTGTCAACGTTGTGGGAAGAAACCACTTAAAAATACGTTTATGGGAACGCGGTAGCGGCGAGACTCAGGCGAGCGGAACAAGCGCCTGCGCTTCTGCGGTAGCCGCGATCCTTAACGGACACTGCGACAAGGACACAGACATTAAAGTGCGTCTTCCCGGGGGGAATTTAATAATCCGTTACACGGATGAAGTTGTATATATGACGGGCGATTGCGTAAAAGTTTTTGAAGGGACGGTGGAAATATGAGCGAACAGGTATTGGTATTGGATTTTGGCGGGCAGTATAAGGAACTTATTGCAGGGACTGTCAGAGGCTTGTCGGTTTATTCGGAAATAAAACCGGGCAGCATGGCAGTTGATGAAATTTTACAAATGAAACCAATAGGCATTATTATGACAGGAGGGCCGAACAGCGCATATCTGCCCGATTCTCCAAAGTGCGATACAAAAATTTTTTCGTTGGGCATACCTATTCTTGGCATCTGTTACGGAATGCACCTTATATGCCATACCCTTGGCGGCAAAGTAGAGTCCGGCGACAAGGGCGAATATGGGCGCGTTACGGTAACGACGGCAAAAACTTCGTCAAAATTATTTGGCGGCAAGAAAGAGAGTTTTACCGCTTTGATGAGCCACAAAGACTGCGTGACCCGCCTGCCTAAAGGTTTTCGTGAAACGGCAAAAACTTCTGTCTGTATCGCCGCCTGCGAAAACAAAGCGAAAAAACTTTACGCCGTGCAATTTCACCCAGAGACAAAGCACACAAAAGGCGGGGAAAAAATTATCCGCAGATTTTTATACGACGTATGCGGCGCGTCAGGAGATTATAAACTTGACGATTATATTAAAACGCAAATAAAACAAATCCAAAAAAAAGTACGCGCTGAAAATGTCCTGCTTGCCTTATCCGGCGGCGTAGATTCGTCCGTGTGCGCGAAACTTTTATCAAAAGCCATACCGGGACAGCTTGCGTGCATCTTTGTCGATCACGGCTTAATGCGGTTAAATGAGGGTGACGAGATAGAGCGCGTATTTTCAAAAGAAAAACTAAGTTTTATCCGCGTTAACGCGAAAGACCGCTTCCTTGCGAGATTAAAAGGAGTGACGGATCCCGAAGCAAAGCGCAAGATCATAGGCGAAGAATTTATCCGCGTGTTTGAAGATGAGGCGAGAAAACTTGGAAATATTCCGTATCTTGCGCAGGGAACAATCTACCCTGATGTAGTTGAATCGGGAGGCAAGCACGGCGCGGTTATCAAGAGCCATCACAATGTTGGCGGTCTTCCCGAAGGACTCGACTTTACCGGAGTTGTGGAACCCTTGTCGCGGCTTTTCAAAGACGAAGTGCGCGTCATGGGTAAAAAGTTAGGCTTGCCTTCAATGATTGTCAACCGTCAGCCGTTTCCAGGCCCTGGTCTTGCCATCCGAGTCATTGGCGAGGTTACGGAAGAAAAACTCGATCTTCTGCGAAAGGCCGACGCGATTCTCCGCGAAGAACTTGATGGAATTAAAGACAGGCCGGATCAATATTTTTGCGTTCTTACTAATACGCGCTCGGTAGGTGTTAAGGGGGACGACAGGACTTATGATTATGTAATCGCGGTAAGGGCAGTAAAGACTGATGATTTTATGACTTGTGAATACGCCCCCCTGCCACACAAATTGTTAGACCGTATTTCATCGCGGATAACGGCGGAGATGCCGTCAGTAAGCAGAGTTGTTTACGATATTTCTTCAAAACCTCCGGCGACGGTTGAATGGGAATAAAATTTTTTATTAAAGGTTAATTATGATTGTTGTTATTAAAAAAGATGCGAATGAAAAAAGTTTAGAAAATCTGATCTCATGGCTTGAGAATCAGGGACTGCGCGTCAATGTAAACAGAGGCGTTTATCAAACTGTGCTGGGACTGATAGGTGACACGCACAGCCTCAACTCCGAACTTGTCGGCGGCATGGACATTGTGGAGCGCGTACAGCGGATTAGCGAACCATACAAAAACGCCAACCGTAAGTTTCACGCGGACGATACCGTAGTGGACATGAACGGGTATAAAATCGGCGGCGGCCATTTTCAATTTATCGCCGGTCCCTGTTCCGTGGAATCGGCTGAACAGATTTGCGGTATCGCGCAACATGTTAAAGAAGCGGGGGCGAATCTTCTGCGCGGCGGAGCGTTCAAACCCCGCACTTCTCCCTATTCGTTTCAAGGGCTTCGCGATGAAGGCATTGAGTTTTTGTTAAAAGCGAAGGAACTCACGGGAATGCCGGTTGTCAGTGAGATAATGAACGCTAATCATTTGCCAATGTTCGATAAGGTTGACCTTATTCAAGTTGGCGCGCGCAATATGCAAAACTTTGAACTGCTGAAAGAACTTGGCAGGCAGGAAAAGCCAATCCTGTTAAAGCGCGGCCTTGCCAATACCCTCGAAGAACTTTTGATGAGCGCCGAGTACATCATGTCCGGCGGAAACGGAAAAATTATTCTATGCGAGCGCGGCATCCGTACCTTTGAAACTGCCACTCGTAATACGCTCGATATTTCAGCCGTGCCGATGTTAAAGCGGCTGACCCATCTGCCCGTCATCATAGACCCAAGCCATGCGGCTGGAGACGCGGCACTTGTGTACCCGCTGTCAATGGCCTCAGCCGCCGCTGGCGCAGACGGATTGATCATCGAGGTGCACAACGATCCCGCCCATGCCCTGTGCGACGGGCCGCAGTCGATTAAGCCGGACGCTTTCGCTGATTTGGCGCGTGACGTTAAAAAGATTTTAGATATAGTTGGGAAAAGCAGTGAGTAGTGAGCAGTGAATAGTGAGCAATTAGCAATTAGCAATGAGCAGTGAACAGTGAGCAATTAGCAGTGTATAGTGAGTAGTATGTAGTGGATAGTAATATTTTGGAGTGAGGTTGGATTATGGGGATTGATGAACTGAATCAGGAAATTGATGATATTGACGAACAGTTGTTGAGCTTGTTTGATAAGCGTATGGAGATTGCGCTGGAAATGGAAAAGGAGAAAAAAGAAAAGGGGCTGGCTGTTATTGATACGGAACATGAGAGAAAAATTTTGTACAGGCTTTGCGAGAAGGCGCGGCCTGAGCTTTCGGGGTATGTCAAGGTTTTGTTCTCTTCCATTTTCGAGATTTGCCACAGTCATCAGAAGGCGCAGGAGCATTATGATTCGGCTGTAAAAAAATTGCTTGAAGACGCAGTTCAACATAAGAGTGACAGTTTTCCTTCGCGGGCGGTTGTCGCGTGTCAGGGTGTGGAAGGCGCGTATTCACAAGCCGCCTGCGACAAATTGTTCTCTCCCGCTGACATCACTTACTTTAACAACTTTGAAGGAGTGTTTCAGGCGGTGGACGGCGGCTTGTGCCGTTATGGCGTAGTGCCGCTTGAAAACAGTTCCGCCGGCTCAGTCAACGAAGTGTACGATCTTATGAACCGTTACCGTTTCTACATTGTGCGAAGCATTAAACTGCCGATAACGCACACGTTACTGGCGGCGCCCGGCGCGAAGATGGACGATATTAAAGAAGTGTTTTCGCACGAGCAGGCGATTCGCCAATGCAGCCGATTTTTAAAATCTTGGAAAAACGTAAAGGTTACCGAATGCGCGAATACGGCAATGGCCGCAATGCAGGCGGCAAATTCAAGGCGGACTGACGCGGCTGTTATTTCATCACGCGATTGCGCGGAGTTGTACGGTTTGCAGGCGCTGTCATTCAACATCCAAAACACCGACAACAATTATACGCGCTTTATCTGCATTTCTAAAAAGCCGGAAATCTATTCGGGAGCGCATAAAACAAGCCTTATGCTGGCGTTAAAACACAAACCCGGTTCACTCTACCATGTCCTTGCTAAGTTTTACGCGCATGGAATCAACATGAACAAACTGGAAAGCCGCCCCATTTCCGGGCAGGCCTTTGAATTTCTTTTTTATTTTGACATTGACACGCCTGTCATTTCAGATGAATTAAAACAGGTGTTTGCGGAACTTGAACAAGAGACGGATATGTTTGATTATTTAGGGACGTATCAGGAGATGTAAATTATTGTGAAAAAAAATATCAGGAGTATTAAACCATGAAAACAATTTCCACAAATTCAGCGCCTGCGGCAATCGGCCCTTATTCTCAAGCTATCGTAACAGACGGACTTCTCTTTGCCTCCGGTCAAATCCCATTGTCGCCAGAAACAGGAGAGGTGGTATCGGGCGGCATAAAGGAACAAACTGAACAAGTTATGCAAAATATCGCGGCTGTGCTTGCGGCGGCGGAAAGCGATTTTACAAAAGCAGTAAAGACAACATGCTTCCTGACAAGCATGGAGCATTTTGCCGCGTTCAATGAAGTTTACGCGAAATACTTTATCGGCAAACCCGCCCGTTCCTGCGTGGCAGTTTCCGCCCTGCCGCGCGGAGTTCTCGTTGAAGTTGAAGTCATTGCCAAAGTTTCCGGCTAAATTGTATCATCGACTTGACAATATAAATCGTTCTATACTATTATAATTATGTGATAAACAGCAAAGGCGCTGTGGACTTATGGTCTGCCGCGTCTATTTTTTTTACGGAGAAGATGAAATGAGTAAATTAATTGTACCGGACGGATACCGGTCAATTCTGCCGGTTTATGAGACTCAAATCGCTATTGGCGCTATAAAGAGATTATTCGAGGATAATCTGTCGTGCGCGCTTAACCTCAAGCGCGTATCCGCGCCGCTTTTCGTCGAGCCGCAAACGGGCTTGAACGATAACCTCAACGGCGTTGAGCGCCCTGTTGAATTTGCAATAAAGGATACTCGCGGGACGGCGCAAATTGTCCAATCTCTTGCAAAATGGAAACGCATGGCTCTGTACAAATACGGTTTCCCCGTTGGTGAAGGCTTGTATACTGATATGAACGCCGTGCGGCGCGATGAAGAGATGGACAACCTTCATTCCATTTACGTTGACCAATGGGATTGGGAAGTGGTCATCAACAAGGCTTCGCGCAATGAGGAAATGTTGAAAAAGACGGTAACCGCGATTGTAAACGCCATCTGCGATACGGCTGATAAAATCAAAGAGAAATATCCGGCAATAAACCTCAACCTTTCGCGTGACGTAAAATTTATTACTACTCAGCAACTTGAGGACGCATACCCGAAGCTGTCCGTAAAAGAGCGCGAGAACGCATTTTTAAAAGAAAACAAAACAGTATTTATCATGCAAATAGGCGATTTATTAAAATCAGGCATCAAGCACGACGGACGCGCCCCTGACTATGACGACTGGACGCTAAACGGCGACATTGTTTTTTGGAACGATGTCTTGGGGTGCGCTTTTGAAATTTCATCGATGGGAATCCGCGTTGATGAACATTCGCTGGATACCCAGCTTGCCAAAGCAAAATGCGATCACCGTAGAGAACTTCCCTTCCACAAAAAGCTGCTCGAAGGCAAACTCCCGCTGACAATGGGCGGCGGCATCGGGCAATCAAGGCTGTGTATGCTTCTTCTGCAAAAAGCGCATGTCGGGGAAGTGCAGGTTTCCGTGTGGGACGAAAAAACAGTTTCAGGTTGCAAGTCCGCCGGAATCGCGTTATTATGACGTAGTATTGGAGAATTTTCATGCAAATAGATGATAGATTGCTTGCGTATCTTGAAGATTTATCCTGCCTGACGCTTTCGGATAGCGAAAAAACCAGATTGACTGGCGATTTGCAGGAGATTCTCGATTACATGGCGCGTCTTAGCGAAATTGACACTAACGGCGTTGTTGAGCGCAGTCATCCTTTTGACAATGTAAACGTATTCCGTGATGACGAAGTGCGCCCTTCGTTTGATCGCTCGCTTATTCTGCAAAACGCTCCTGTCAGGAATGTCGAAATGTTTATCGCTCCCAAGACGGTTGAGTAAAAGGTTGACGGCTATGTTTGAATCGACCGTTCTAGTGCAAAGCAGCGCTTTGGAATTATCCGCTTTCATCAAAGCAAAAAAATTAAGCGCGGTTGAAGCCGTGGGCGCGTACATTGAATCAATCGAAAAAAACGACAGCCGTTATAACGCTTTTCTTACGGTATCAAAAGACAAAGCCTTGTCACGCGCAAAAGAAATTCAGTCGCAGATTGACTGCGGCGGCACGCTCTCACCGCTTGCGGGCGTGCCAATCGCCATTAAAGATAATATTTCCACAGAAGGAATCGAAACCACCTGCGCGTCTAAAATGCTCAAAGGCTACACGCCCGTGTTTAACGCGGCAGTTATTGAAAAGCTTGAAAAAGCCGGCATGATAATAATCGGCAAACTCAACATGGACGAATACGCTATGGGCGGCTCAAGCGAGACAGGCGCGTTTGGCGCGGTACATAATCCCTGGGATACCGCGCGAGTCGCAGGCGGCTCGTCAGGGGGAAGCGCCGCCGCAGTAGCCGTGGGGGAAACGCCCATCGCTATTGGTTCCGACACCGGCGGCAGTATACGCCAACCATGCGCCTTTTGCGGCGTTACCGGCATCAAGCCTACTTACGGTTCAGTGTCGCGGTACGGGCTTGTGGCGTATGCGTCATCACTCGATCAAATCGGCCCCATCGGGCAAAACATTGACGACTGCGCCGCTTTACTGTCGATCATTTCAGGACCTGACACGCGGGACAGCACCTGCGTAATAATAAAACCGTTTGAATTTGGCGAAGGAAAATCAAACTTGGAAGGCGTGAGGATTGGATTGCCTCGCAATTATTTTGCGGGTGGCATTGACGATGAGGTAAAGACCGCCGTTCTTGCGACAGCTAAAGAGTTTAAGGCGGCGGGTGCAACTATAGAAGAATTTGAAATGCCATTTTTGGATTATGTGATCCCTACCTACTACATCATCGCGTGTGCCGAAGCGTCGTCAAACCTTTCGCGTTATGACGGTTTGAAATACGGTTACCGCAGTCCCAACGCGCAGTCTCTTTCAGAAGTGTACCGTCTTTCACGCAACGAAGGTTTCGGATTGGAAGTAAAAAGAAGAATAATGCTCGGCTCGTTTGTGCTTTCATCGGGGTACTACGACGCCTATTACAAAAAAGCATTGCAGGTGCGCTCCCTTATCAAAGACGCGTACACGCGGCTGTTCGCCAAGTACGACATGATACTCTCTCCTGTCGCGCCCACAACGGCGTACCGTATCGGGGAAAATTCAGGCGACCCGATGAAAATGTACATGGGCGACATTTACACCGTGTCGATCAATTTAGCGGGTCTCCCCTCCGCCGCGCTTCCCTGCGGATTTGATTCTAACGGTTTGCCAATCGGCTTTCAACTCATCGGGGACGCTTTTTCCGAGAACAAACTTATCGGCGCGGCGAAAGTTTATCAATCCCGTACCGATTACCATTTGCAAAAACCAAAAGGGATAAAAGCATGAAGTGGGAAACCGTCATTGGCATTGAGGTTCATACAGAACTTTCAACAAAGTCAAAAATTTTCTGCGGTTGCACTGTCGCTTACGGCGGCGAGCCGAACACCCATGTCTGCCCAGTCTGCGCCGGAATGCCGGGCGTATTACCCGTACTTAATCGCTCCGTAGTGGAGTACGCTCTCAGGCTCGGGCTTTCTCTTGGATTTAACATTACCAAATACTGCAAGTTTGACCGTAAAAATTATTTTTACCCCGATCTGCCGAAAGCCTATCAAGTATCGCAACTCTACTTCCCAATTTGCAGAGACGGTCATCTCGAGATTGAAGTTGACGGCAAGAAAAAGACAATCAACATACGAGAGATACACATGGAAGAAGACGCGGGCAAGTTGATTCACGACGCTAACGGCGCGAACACTTTCATGGACTTCAACCGCTGCGGAGTGCCTCTTTTAGAAATTGTTTCGCAGCCCGACTTCCGCAGCGCAGCCGAAGTAATCGCCTATCTTGAAAAATTGCGCGAAACGCTTCTGTACCTCGACGTGTCCGATTGCAAAATGCAGGAAGGCTCCATCCGCGCCGACATCAATCTGTCAGTGCGCCCCATAGGCGGCGAACTTGGCACGCGCACCGAAACAAAAAACATGAACTCCTTCAAAGCGATTGCGCGGGCAATTGAATATGAGACATCACGTCAGATTGAAATACTGGAAGACGGCGGGCATATTATTCAGGAAACGCGCAGATGGGACGATGAAAGGCTTGAATCTTACGGTATGCGTTCAAAAGAAAACGCGCAGGACTACCGTTACTTTCCCGAGCCTGATCTGTTGCCGATGGAGATTGACGACTCATGGCTTGCGAACATCAGGGAAAATCTGCCGGAATTGGCGTATCAAAAACGGGAACGCTACTGCCGCGATTTTAAGATACTCGAATCCGAAGCTGTTGTTTTGACAGTTCACAAAAATATTTGTGACTTATTCGAGACTATTGCGCGGCAAAGCGGGCAGCCAGTAGAAGCGGCGCACCTTATAACCGGTGAAATCATGCGGCTGATGAACAATGCCAATGTTTTGCCGGAAGATTTGACTATAGATGCCGATAAACTTTCCGCTCTCATCACGCTTATTACAAACGGGAAAATCAACCGAAGCGCGTACAAAGAAACAGTTGAAGCGGTATTCACGAACAATGTTGATCCTGAAAAATACATTGCCGAAAAGGGATTGCTAATGATTAACGATGACAACGCGGTAATCGAAGCGGTAAAAACAGTTATAAATGAAAATCAGAACTCGGTCGCGGATTATCGCGCAGGAAAGGAAAAAGTGTTTGGGTTTTTGATGGGGCAGGTTATGAAGAAGCTTGGCGGAAAGGGGAATCCCGACATGGCGAAAAAGATTCTAACAGAGACGCTGAAAGGAAGTGGAACGTAAAAATCCCAGCACAAGTGTAAACCGTTACAATGTGATGTAAGACGCTTATATTTTTGCTGTTGAAAGAGCGCAAGGTATTTTTGAGCAGATACCTTTGCGCTTTCTAGTTATTATTTTTTTATGAACATTGGTAAATTGACATATTTTATTCTATAATAATATTATGGGTATAATTAGAAACAGTAAAACCAAAACATTCGGCATATTGACGTCAGGCGGGGATTGTCCCGGACTGAATGCCGCAATACGGGGCGTTTGCCGGGCGGCGCATGATCGTTACGGCATGAAAATTATCGGCATAGCCGACGGTTTCCGGGGTCTTATCAACGGAAATGTCCACCCGCTTAATCCAATTGATTTTTCGGGGATATTGACAAGGGGCGGGACAATCCTCGGGTCAAGCAGGGAAAAGCCGTTCAAACAGGCCAAAGGCGATGAAGATGTCGCCGGCGATAAGGTGGAGGCTATTAAAGAAACCTACCGCAAGAATGATCTTGACTGCCTGGTCGTGTTAGGCGGCAACGGAACCAATACCACAGGATACCGCCTTTCACAGGAAGGGCTTAATGTAGTCGGCCTCCCCAAAACCATCGACAACGACATTGTAGGCACCGACCGCAGTTTCGGCTTTGATTCCGCGCTGACTATCTGTACAGATGCCATTGACCGTTTACATTCCACCGCACAGAGCCACAGCCGCGTGATTGTGATTGAAGTGATGGGGCATAAGGCCGGTTGGCTTGCCCTGTACGCGGGTGTTGCCGGCGGCGGCGATGTTATTTTATTACCGGAAATTCCCTACGATGTAAAAGCTATCGGCAAACATCTGGAAGACCGGGCAAAATCAGGCAAAACCTTTTCCATTGTCGTTGTTGCCGAGGGAGCGCTTTCCATAGAAGAAGCAAAAATGGAAAAACACGAACTAAAAAAGTACCACGCCGAAAACTGTCCCTCAGTCGGCTATCGCGTTGCCAAGGAGATAGGAAATGAAACCGGCATGGAAACCCGCGCCACCGTTCTGGGTTATGTGCAGCGCGGCGGTATTCCGAGCGCGGCTGACCGCATTCTTGCCACAAGCCTCGGTACAATGGCGGCGGACATTCTCGCCAGGGGCGAGTATGGACACATGGTCGCTCTTGACGGAGACAAAATCACCACAGTAAATTTAAACATCCCCGAATCTAAAGTAAGATCCGTACCGGTAGATCACTACATGATCGATACCGCCATTGCCGTGGGGACTTGTATGGGGATTGAATAAATTTGATAAAATTTATTTAAAGGCAGGTTTAGATGACATTATTGGATTTTGTTATCAGAATCGCGGCATCGGCGTTATTTGGTTTTTTAATCGGGTTTGAAAGACAGCTGACAGGACATCCCGCCGGTATCCGTACTAATGTGCTTGTCAGTTTAGGTTCGTGTATATTTGTCATATTTTCGTTTATCATGGACACGCCCGACAGGACAAGAATAGCGGGGCAAATTGTAACGGGCTTGGGTTTCTTGTGTAGCGGTATTATCTTCAAGGACGGCGTGAATGTACGCGGCTTAAATACGGCGGCTACAATATGGTGTACGGCGGCTATCGGCGTTTTAGCAAGCTCAGGATTTATCCTGTACGCATTCGTGGCAACTGTATTGCTGATAGCCGCTAATGTTATTCTCAGGCCTATTTCAAACAAAATCAGTCCCTTGTTTGATGAAAGCGGTAAATGTTATCAGATAACGACTGTCTGCGCGGAAGGTAAAAAAAAGATTATCCGTTCCATAATTACGGACTATGTTTCCTCGTTAAAATTAGTTCTTTCTGATCTGGAGTGCAAAAATGTTGGCGATGACGAGGTTAGAATCATAGCAAAAATGCACGTTTACGGCAAAAACCGGGAAGAAATCGCGGAAACTCTGATCGAAAAAATCCGTGAAGAGAAACATGTTTCTTCAGTTGGGTGGGAGATTCTGTAACCAATCATACATTTGAAAACGGCACGATATTGAACACGTCGGTATGCTCCATCACAAGCTGTTTATTGTAGGCAAAGAAAATCGTACCTTCCATTGGCGACTCTATCCTAGCTATCGTGTTCCCCTCTAAAGGATGAATTATCTCACAGAGCAGATCGCCTTCGGCAACCTCGTCGCCCACCGAGACGTATTTTTTTAATATGCCGGCGCTGCTTGTCTGAACATTTCTTATCAATCCTTCGTTTAATATGCGCGTGTGCATTCCGCCGTGAAGCGCCCATCTGAGTATCCCTTTGGCGATAAGGAAGCGCAACACCGCGTTCACTGCGGTTTGCGTGGACTGCTTCCCGATGTGTTCGGTGTATGTCGAGAATAACGAATAGGCCTGACAGCCCCAAATCTGCCAGTTGTAGTTGAGAGTCGCTGTGTCATAAGGCTGCGGTATTCTAATCAGTCCGTAGGGCAGGCCGAAGTCCGACAGCGACTCGTAGGTTTCCGGCTTTCTGCATTCAGTGTCCATCACTTTGACGTGCGGCAGGAATTCGCCATCACGATAAAAACTCGCCATCTGTATGCCGTAAACATAATCTTTGACCGACTTGAACAGCCCGTCAGCAATGCGTTGCGTCGTCTCGCCTTGATCATATCCCGGAAACATTCGGTTGATGTCGGTGTTGTCCATTGTCCAAAAGCGTTTGCCGATATTCATGGAGTAAGTATTCGCGCACGGTATGATCATTACGCTCTTGCCCAGCAAAACGCACTCGTTCTCCTCCATGCGTTTGAGCGTGTCTACCAACTGGGCGCAGATCGCCATCTGTTGAATCTCATTGCCGCGCAACGCCCCCACTATGCAGCACGAGCGCTCGCCTGAACCAAAAGTGTACCCTACAATGTCCATGCTCTGTCGGTAGGGCGATTTGATCGAGTAAATAATGTCTTTAACCATTTTTAGAGTCCTCCATAATCCGCGCCAAAAGCGATCCGCCAAAAACGACAGGATATTCCCTTAACGTAAACAACAAGCCGTCGCACGTGGCTAATGTTTCCTCGACAACGGAACCGGTAAGCGGGTCTATGACGATGCCGATGCAATCGCCCGTGCTTACATGGCTGCCATGCGCGGCGCGAGGAATAAATATTCCCCCCGCATCCGAATTTAAAAAACCCACGCTGTGATCTTTTGAGACAAGCGGCAGACGCGTCTGCGCCGTTTCCCCGCTCCACATTCCAAGTTCGCGCAGCAGGTTCAATATGCCGTCCACAAGCTGGGCGCAGTAGCTCTCCGTTATGCGCATTCCAACGCCCATCTCGACAACCAGCGTCTTTACGCCGCGTATATTGAGCGAATGCGCCAGCGTCGATTCAAGCACGGTTGCAGACGCGTGTATCCACACGACATCAACATTGAGCAGTACCGCGTAGGGTAAAAGCGAAGCCTCGTTCTGTTCGCTAATTCGCGCCTGCGGTATTTCGCGCAAGAAGATGTTGCTTGAGTGTATGTCTATGCATATATCCGCGCCGTCAATGTCGCGCATAACATCGTATGCCGCGACTTCCGCGAGTGACCCCGATGGAGATCCTGGGAAAATGCGGTTCATGTCCAAGTCGAACATGGGAAACCCCCGTGTAACGGAATCGATCCCCAGCGGATTTACGGCGGGATAAATATCTACGATACCCGATAACTTCTGTTTCCCGTCATTAAGAATCTTTGCCAGCCGGGCGCAAACATATTGCCCCTCCAATTCATCGCCGTGAGTCCCCGTAACAATGCAGACGCGTTTGCAATACTTTTCCGCGTTGTTTTCGATACGGTTCTTCTGTATAATAAAGTTTTCAGCGACAGGCAGCGCCGCCACAGACACATGTTTTATCATTAAAGCCTCCGTACTTATTATGTTTTTTGCTATGGAAAGACACAATGCTTTTGTCTGTTATGATAGTGTATTGTGTTGGTTTATACAATGATTGAAGAAGAATTTACCACGAATTGTACCTTCGGTACATGCACGAACAGGGAGCGAACCAATTAGCAATGAGAAATTAGCAATTAGCAATGAGAAATTAGCAATTAGTAGTGAGAAATTAGCAATTAGCAATTAGCAATGTTGTTGTTCGTTATCTGTGCGTGGATACTCTGCGTTATCATTGACAATGGTCTAAAAAAAGGCTGTCCGCCTTGACCACTAAGTGGTTTGGCGGACAGCTTGGCGGACAGCCTTAAAAATACTTTAAATTGATGGATTAGGGTGAAGGCGGAGTAATTGAATTGGTAAATCCTATTTTGTAAGTGCCGCTTTCACTAGACGTATGCGGTGTAACCTTGATATAGTATGTAGTGCCTGATGATAACGGTGTTATTTCAGCATATAAATTACCAGTATCAGGCAAGGTTGTGCTTCCGACCTGAGTAGTACCGGTTGCATCACTATACACATAAATATCAATACCATCTGCTAAAGTTACGGCTATATCATTAGCGTGAATGTATGTAGTTGCTCCGGCAGTAAATGAGAACCACTGGGTGCCGTCTGCGGCAAGCCTACCGTTAGCCCATGTATCATCAGTAAGATTTGTATGCGGAATTACCACGGAGCCAGTTGGTGTAACCGAGAACTCAATGACAGTGGCGTATTGTGTACTATCGTCTGTTTCTCCCACTACTGTCAGATTAAAAACTTTTGCCGTAGAAAACGGATTATAAGGATCACTAGCGGTAGTATTAATTATCAAGTTAGTATTATCAGCAGAAAGTGTAGTAACACCAGAAACAGTAGCAAGAGCAGAATTTGTTAAGCCGAACCATTCAATACTGTAGACAATGTTGTTAAATTTATAAGTAGTTCCATTATCTACATTGAAAGTAATTATAGTACTTCGTGGAATGGAAATTGTAGTTTTTTCAGTATATGTATATTTAACACCAGCAATACTATATGTTATCTCTGGTTTTTTATCTTCTACAACAAAATTAATATCGGTGTCTCCAAATTTAAATACTGCGTTAAAGTAGTTCAAGGTTACGGTAAACGTGTATTCGCTGGTCATGTTTTTATAAATATGTATAACATGCCTGAATGTAACCGTATCGGCGCCTACATGTAATACAAAGTCCACATAATAATATCCGACAGCAAGAGTAAGAGTCTGTGCAGTACTGCCAAAAAGAGATTTAATATTTGGGTTGTAATCTGTAACTGGTGTTGGCGTTGTTCCTACTGCTCCTGGTATCACAGTAAGTGTCATGGTAGCGGTATCAGTAGTTCCAAATCCTCCAGTAATAGCGTCAAGAGTATATTTGAATGTTCCTTTATCTGTTCCTGTAGCAGGAGCATAAGCTTTCAAATTAATATTCGCACTTTTTACTCTACCTGCTTCAATAAGTACAGAATCCCCAGGAGTCCCGTTAGTTGCCGCTGCTTCCATAGTACCACCACCAACATCTACATACGCAATCACTATAAGATTATATGTTCCCGGATCAAGAACTATTTCTTGGGTAATATCTGCGGGATCTATATTTGATATAGTTTTTGCCGTTCCTGTTGTTGCAGGCGTGAATTGAAATTCAAATTCGTCAATGTCAGCAAGAACACCTACTTCTTCAGGTAAAATAGTACGGGCAATTTCTTTGTTAAAACTTAACCTAACCGCGCCTTTGCCCGCAGGTGGGGTAAACTCATCCGCGTTATTGCCGCCGATGGCGTTACTGCACCATGTTATTACAAGCATTGCCGTTACTGCCAGCAATGCAGCCGCCGCGGCAAAAAAGCCGCGTTTTTTGGTAAAATTCTTCATTTTCTTTCTCCTTCCTTGTTGATATTATTTAAACTTTTTATTTTCTTCATTTTTATGACACCACCGATATGTTAAAAGTCGTCCCATAGGCTTTTTCATCATCCTTAAGCCCGACGACGGTTATCAAATATGTTTTGACAGTTAAAAACGGAGCCACCTCGGTACTCGCTGTAAAAGCGGCTCCGTCTGCAAGTTGGATTTCGTTGTAAAACCAGTAAATTTCGGTGTAAATTTCCGTGTTGTCAACGGTTATATCCGCTGATTTTGGGGCGGCGTTTCTATGTATTGTTACCGACCCGCCTTCCGGTATTAAGTCGCCATTATTCGTCAACATGGGGCACAGATCATCAATGTTGAATTCGATATGGGTAATTATTTTACCTGTTTTATCTGAGGTTATGATTCCTATGACATTTGGATCATTAAGAAATTTACCGATATCAACTGGTTGTAAACATCCAAACAATGTTAATAAGTTACATATTATTAAAAGAAACAACGATAACGTTCTGTTTGGGGGGGGGGGGGTACGTTTTACTTTAAACCCAAAGCGTTTAAATAACGGTTTTTTTGTCGTAAATTGGGCATTTATAGCCACTTTTTGTTTCATTAAGATTATTTTATTGTTTTTTAGCATTTTTGTCAAGTGGAACTTGGGGAGGAAATGCCCTTTTTTGCAAGAAAATAAAAAAAAATGCCCTAAATAAAGTTATATATAGAACGCATTACCTAATTTTAAGTAACGGTTTTTTGTCGGGAATTGGGTATTAATAGCCCCTTTTTGTTTCATTGAGAGTATTTTGTGCTTTTTAGGGGAGTTTGTCAAGAGGGCGATAAAAGGCTACGCCTCTTAGCTTGGGAGTTTTGCTAAAGAGAGAAAATCTGAGGGCTTATATAAATGCTGTAACCATGATATAGTTAATATAGAAGTTAAAAAATGCAGTTGTCGTATACCTGTTGGGAAGTAAAAGAAGGCGGATATGTCGGCTATCTTAATCAATATCCTGATTATTGGACACAAGGTGACAGCATAGAAGAACTGGAAAAAATGCTTGTTTCACTCTATGGCGATATTATGAAGTTTGATGATATACAATCTGCTGTTCCTGAACACACAGGTTTAGTTGCCGTTCCGGTATGAAACGTCTTGATTTAGTAAGAATCATTGAGCAAAACGGAGCTGTTTTTGTCCGGCACGGCAGCGACTATGATTGGTACAAAAACCGAAAACCGGCATTGCCGAGTCCGTTCCCCGTCACCGAGAGATCAAAGAAATATTGGCAAAAAAATAATCAAGCGGCTTTCGTAATGTAATCACAGTATTAAAATGCCTATTAGCGGTATAAGATGTATGCCCAATAAAATCCTTGAGTACGGTCAGGGCAGGGGCTATTTCGTGTAACTGAAAAATTAAAGCCTTTTATATGTTGCTTTTTAGAGCGAAATATAGTACTATAAAGATGAGCAACGGCGCTCAAACCTTAAATGGGAGCCGTTGCTTTTTTTTTGCGTCAGCTTACCGCCAAACGGCGGCAAGAAGGGGATAATTGGGATGGAAATGTCGGTAGCGACAGCTTATGAAATTAACAAACTCATGGCGCGGTACGGCGTAAAATTCGGTATCTACAAAAATGGGGAGTTTATTGAACAACTCTTCCCATACGACGCAATACCTCGGATCATTTCGCATAATGAATTCATGTTTTTGGAAAAAGGGCTTGTCCAGCGGGTAACCGCGCTGAACTGCTTTTTAAGGGACATTTACTCCGGCGCGAAAATTATCGCCGACAAAGTAGTGCCGGAAGAGTTTGTCTATATCTCCAAGGGATACCTGCCGGAGTGCGCAAATTTAATCCCGCCCCAGGGCGTGTACAGCCACATTTCCGGAATCGATCTTGTTCAGGCAAAGGACGGCGCGTGGTACATACTGGAGGACAACCTGCGCATCCCTTCGGGCGCGTCCTATCCGCTTATTGCAAGGGAACTGAGCAGAATCGCCGACCCAGACGCTTATTCAAACAACTATGTTACAGACAACCGCGACTACTCGGATCTATTGCGCGGGACAATGGACTTTGTAAACCGAGGCGGGTTGAATGTCATACTCACGCCGGGAAGGTACAACGCCGCGTACTTTGAACATTCGTACTTTGCAGAACGCACGGGCGCGTTGCTCGTAAAAGCGTCGGAATTAACCGTTGAGGGCGCGGTTCTGTACATAAAAGATTACCTCGGCGTCAAGGCGAGAGTCGGCGCGGTGTACCGCAGAATCTCCGATGAGTACCTTGACCCCATAACATTTATGGCGGAATCCCTGATTGGCGTTCCGCATATCATGGACGCCTACCGCAAGGGAAATGTCGCCATAATCAACGCGCCGGGCAACGGCGTCGCGGACGACAAGGGCATTTATTACTTCGTGCCAAAGATGATAAAATACTATCTGGGCGAAGAGCCGATTTTGCAAAACGCGCCGACATACCTGCCCTATTACGAGGACGACCTCAAGTTTACGCTTGAAAACATCAAACGCCTTGTAATAAAAGACGTATCGGAAGCCGGCGGCTACGGAGTAGTATTCGGCAGAGAGTTGTCGGAAGAAAAGTTAGCTGAAATCAAAGCTCTTATAAAAAAAGAGCCACGGCGGTTTATATCGCAAGAGGTCATCGATTTTATTGACCTTGACATTATGGACGAAAACGGCGGCACTATTCCACGAAAGGCGGACTTAAGGGCGTTTGTGCTTACCGGTAAAACCACTCGCGTGTGGGCAAGCGGCTTAACGCGCTTCTCGCGCATCGAGGGGTCGTTTATCGTTAATTCTTCGCAAGGAGGAGGGTTTAAAGACACATGGGTACTATCTCAGTAGAATACAGCTCAAACCTGTACTGGCTAGGAAGATACGCGGAACGCGCCTATACCACGCTAAAAACGTTCTTCAACTATCACGACATATCGCTGGACAAGGATAAAAATTCCTACAGGGAATTCCTTGGTAATTTGGACATTAAGGACAAGTACGGCGATCACGGCCGTTTTATAAAAGGGTATTTGTACGATGATGCGGACTGCTTCACCATCTCTTCTACGCTTCGCTTTGCGCACGATAATGCGCTTGTCTGCCGGAACGTGATCGGCAGTGAGGCGCTTGCCTATATCCAGCTTGCGGTTGACGCGTTCAACACAAGCCGCAACGCCAAAAACCTCCGCCTGTCGCTGATGCCGGTCATTGATTACCTGCTCGCGTTCTGGGGCAGTATAGATGACAAAATCTCAAGCGGTGAAGCGCGTACGATTATCAAGTGCGGCAAACTTGTCGAAAGGCTCGACTTGTACTTTAGGTTCTCGTACAACTACAAACTTATCAACAGCGAGTATGAAAAACTGTGCCATGTTCTTGCGCGGGTACGCAAAGGTTTTTGCAACGCGCAACATCTGGCGGTGCTGGTTGAAGTCCTTGCCACGGAGGAAAGTTACAAAACCCGCCTGGACGAAGTGCTTGACAGCCTAAGCAGGCTATTTGAGGAGCAAGCTGCTTGAAGACGGTCAGTTTTCAATATCAAACAGAATTGGCGTTTTCTTCGCCAGCGTCAGAGCACCAGTTCCTGCTTAAAATACTGCCGCAAAACGACAGCAGACAGCAGATAAAAAGCCTGTCATGGCGAATAGACCCCGCGCCGGATACGATCTGGCAAACCGTTGACAGTTTTGGCAATGACGCGCTTGCCGGAGAAATCAACGCGCCGCATAACCATTTCCGCTTTGGGATAGAGGGTGCGGCGGAAGTTACAGACGAACCTTACACTACTTCAGGCGATCCGCCGCGCATACTGCTTTATCCTACGGAATTGACTCGCGCAAATAACAAGCTTACCGATTTCTACAATGACATTAGCCTTTCCGCCCCGAATGACGCGTTGGAGCGTATTCAATATTTCTCACGCGCCGTCCATGCCCATCTGCGCTATGAGCGCGGCGCAACCTCTAATTCAACTTCGGCTGTGAAAGCGTTTGAAATAGGCGCGGGGGTCTGCCAGGACTACGCGCAAATATTGCTTGCCCTCCTGCGCATGGATAAAATCCCATGCCGCTACGTTGCGGGTCTCGCCTCCGGTTACGGAGAAACCCACGCATGGGTAGAAGCATGGACTGGAAACCAATACTGCGCCATAGACCCCACTCGCGACAAACTCATAGACGAGGGCTACATCGCCATCTCAAGGGGGCGCGATTTTGCCGACAGCGCCATTGAGCGCGGAGTATTCACAGGCCTATGCCGAGGAACGCAAACAGTAGTTCTGAACATGGAAATATCGTAACGCAAAAGACGCAAAGGAAGCACTTCCACAATTCCGTAATAATTGGCATAATAACACAAGAGAATCAATATGAATCAATATAGAACGCATACCTGCGGAGAACTGCGAGAAGAGCATACAGGAAAGACCGTCACTCTCTCCGGGTGGGTAGAAACCATCCGCGATCACGGCGGCGTTACATTTCTTGACCTCCGCGATCAGTACGGCGTTACTCAAATTGTCCTGCATGAAGAATATAAATCGGGCAAAGAAAGCGTTATCACGGTAACGGGACCGGTAAAAAAACGTGACGATGAGACCATCAATCCAAAAATTGAAACTGGAACCGTAGAAGTTCACGCCAAGACGCTTGTTATCCAAAGCAAGGCCGTCCGCTCTCTACCATTTGAAATTAGCGAATCCAAAAACACAAGGGAAGAAGTCCGCCTGTGTTACCGTTTTCTCGATTTGAGAAACCCAGAAGTGAAAAAAAATATTTTTCTGCGGTCAAAAATAATCAGTTTTCTGCGGTCAAAGATGGAAGAACTTGGCTTTACGGAGTTTCAAACGCCGATACTGACATCATCTTCCCCTGAAGGGGCGCGGGATTACCTTGTTCCCAGCAGAAAGCACCACGGAAAATTTTACGCTCTGCCGCAAGCTCCGCAAATCTTTAAACAGCTTCTGATGGTTTCAGGCTTCGACCGCTATTTTCAAATCGCCCCCTGCTTCCGCGACGAGGATGCCCGCGCCGACCGTTCCCCGGGAGAGTTTTACCAGCTTGATTTTGAAATGGCGTTCGCGGGGCAGGAAGATGTTTTCGAAGTGGCGGAAAACGCGATGTACGGCGTTTTTAAAACTTTTTCAAACAAAGAGGTAAGTCCCGTGCCTTTCGCAAAAATTCCTTACGCGGAAGCAATGCTCAAGTACGGAACGGACAAGCCCGATCTCCGCAACCCCCTTATTATTACCGACCTCACTTCATTTTTCGCGGACGTAAATTTTCAGCCTTTTAAAAATATTATTGTCAGGGGAATAGTAGTTCCAGACGCGGCGTTACAGTCAAAATCCTTCTTTGAAAAAATGCTTGCCTTCGCCACGGAAATCGGCATGAAGGGACTTGGTTACATCTCCGTTATGGAAGACGGCAGTCTCAAAGGACCAATAGTTAAATTCCTTTCCGCAGAAAAACAAAACACGCTCAGAAAAGATCTCGGTCTTAAAGCTAACGACACATTGTTTTTTATCGCGGACGCGCCCGCTAAGGTAAACAGCCTCGCGGGGCAGATTCGCACGGCGTTGGGAAATCAATTGAATCTTATAGATAAAAGCAAGTTTGAGTTGTGTTTTATTGTGGACTTTCCGATGTACGGTATCAATGAAGAAACCGGCGAAGTTGAATTTACCCATAACCCATTCTCCATGCCTCAGGGTGGGCTTGCCGCTCTTGAAACAAAGTCTCCCCTCGACATTTTAGCCTGGCAGTATGACATCGTATGCAACGGCGTGGAACTCTCCTCTGGCGCGGTACGCAACCACCTGCCGGAAGTGATGGTAAAAGCGTTTGAAATTGCCGGATACTCCCAAGCCGATATTGAGAAAAAATTTCCAGCCCTTTACAACGCTTTCCACTACGGCGCTCCGCCCCACGCCGGCATGGCTCCCGGCATCGACAGAATTGTCATGCTGTTGGCGGAAGAAGAAAATATCCGCGAAGTAGTAGCCTTCCCAATGAACAGCTCCGCGCAAGATTTGCTGATGGGCGCTCCCTGCGAAGTTACCGAACATCAGCTTCGCGAGGCGCATATAAAGGTAAGGCAGTCGAAGTAATACGTAGAATTTCTCACAAAGAACGCAAAGAAGGAAAGAGGTGGTTTTTGTCCTAAGGCTATGCGTGGGCTTTATGGTAAGATAGCAATAATCCGCATGAAAATAGCAATATTTGATTAGTATAATCAATAAATGCCGTGATATACTAAATAAAAAAATGGAGAAGAATAATGAACAGAATCGTAATAAAAACCCAAGAGGGTGATGTTAAGATAAGCCGCCATATATACGGGCATTTTTCTGAACATTTGGGGCGTTGTATTTATGGCGGTTACTGGGTTGGCAATGACAACATTGCAGCCGCCGCCATTCCAAATACCGGAGGAATACGGAACGATGTGGTTGCCGCGCTCAAGCGTATAAAAATTCCCAACCTCCGCTGGCCGGGCGGCTGTTTTGCCGATGAATACCACTGGAAAGACGGAATTGGTCCGGCATCGGAACGGGCAAAAATGATCAATACCCACTGGGGCGGCGTTTTGGAAGACAATAGCTTTGGAACGCATGAATTTCTCGCGCTGTGCGAGTTGCTGGAATGTGAGCCGTATATTTGCGGTAATGTTGGCAGCGGCACGGTACAGGAACTGTCGCAGTGGGTTGAATACTGCAATTTTGACGGAGTTAGCCCAATGGCCGATTTGCGAAGAAAAAACGGACGAGATGCGCCATGGAAAGTGCGTTTTTGGGGGATAGGCAACGAGAATTGGGGCTGCGGCGGCAATATGGCAGTGGAATTTTACGCCTGTAATTACCGCCGGTATGCTACGTTTGCCCGTAATTATAACGATACCCCGCTGTACAAAATTGCCTGCGGCCCGAATATGGATGACTATAACTGGACAAGGGTAATGATGGAAAGAGCCGGCAGTTTTATGCATGGGCTTTCACTGCATAATTACACAGTACCCGGCGATTGGCAGTATAAAGGCGCTGCAACGGAGTTTACCGAACCCCAATGGTTAATTACCATGAAAAAAGCCCTCCGAATGGAAGAGTTGGTTCAGAAACACGGCAAAATCATGGATGAATTTGATCCGCAATGCAAAGTCGGACTTATTGTTGACGAATGGGGCGCATGGCATGAAGTGGAAAAAGGAACCAACCCGGGATTTTTGTACCAGCAGAACACCATGCGCGACGCGTTGATTGCCGCGATTCATTTAAATATTTTTAATAATAACGCGCGCCGTGTTTTTATGGCAAATATTGCCCAAACCGTCAATGTGCTGCAATCGGTAATATTGACTGACGGTCCCCGCATGGTTTTAACTCCGACATATCATATTTTTGATATGTATAAGGTTCACCATGACGCCGTAAAACTGCCTCTGTATATTGAAAGCGAATCAGCCGATGGTATGCCCGCTTTGAACGCAAGCGCTTCCCGGAATGAAGATGGTCAAATTCATGTTTCAATAGCGAATATAGACCCTGTAAAACCGCAGACTGTAAAAATCGAAATGAATGGCTGTATACTAAGCTCTTCCGTTAAAATAAACGGGCAAATTCTTACTGCGGACAGAATACAGGAGCATAATACCTTTGAAAACCCGGATCTTGTGGCTCTAAAAGCGTTTAATGGCGCTTCAATCTCCGAAAACTGTATAAATGTAGAATTGCCGCCCGGATCGGTTATTACATTAGAATTAACGAAATAGCTTTATTAATTATGGGAAAAGTAATATATTAAAGCAAAGGAGAGAAAAAATGAAACGCAGAAATTATATAAACGTACTGTGGTTTTTTCTGATCGGCATATTTTTATTTATCAGTTGTAAAAAGGGCGGAACTGAGAAAAAAAACAATCCCAATTATCCTATAAATATTTCAATATTCTCAACATCGGCAATGCGGCAGCCTCCTGCTGATAATAAAATCTACAAGTGGATAGAAAGAAGATTTAACGTTACATTTACATGGGATATTCTGGTAGGCCAGCGGGATCAAAAGATAGGCGTTATGATAGCGGGAGAAGATTATCCCGACTTGCTTCTGGCAGATAGAAAATTTCTTGAAGCTAAGGCGCTAATTCCCCTTGAAGGCCTGATTGAGCAATACGGTCCCAACTTAAAACAGCACTATGAGGAAATTTGGGAAAAACTCAAGGAAGACGACGGCCATATTTATAATCTGCCTATTTGGGGCGTGTATCATGGAAAGGATCATAGTATATGGTACGGGGAAGCCGCCTTATTTGTCCAGAAAGAAGTTTTAAAAGAGTTTGGGTACCCGTCTATAAAGACTCTGGACGAGTATGTTGATCTGCTGTATAAATACAAGGAAAAACACCCGACAATTAATGGCCAGCCGACAATAGCCTTTACGTCTTTAGCCCATGACTGGCATTCGTACTGCATGATTAATCCGCCGGTTTTTCTGGCCGGTTTTCCAAATGACGGCAATGGAACTATTGATCCGGATACTCATCAATATAAAGTTTTTTTATATCAGGATATTTCCAAACGGTGGTTTAAGGTGTTCAACAAGATGAACAGCATGGGCATGGTTGACCGCTCCTGTTTTATTGACAACTATGATCAGTACCTTGCAAAAATAGCTTCAGGCCGGGTTTTGGGTTTCCATGATCAGGCATGGCATATAAAGCAGGCGGAAGACTCACTAACTACCCAGGGGATGGTTAACCGAACCTATGCGCCTTTGCCTGTTGTTTTTGATGAAAGTATACGTCCCCATTACCGCTCCCGGCCGGTGCCAAGCTTCGTGGGGGGCTTGAGTATCACCATTAAAGCAAAAGACCCTGTCAGAATTATACGCTTTTTGGATGCGCAGCTTTCCGAGGATGCTCAGAGGGTTTTATCATGGGGTTTTGAAGGAGAGGATTACCAATACGATGAGAACGGGCAGCCCTATCGCACCGAAGAACAAAGAAAGCAGCAGGAGGATGACGCATGGAATCTGCATAACAGGGCTCAACTGTGGATCGCCCATAATCCAAAAATACAGGGGTCTTTCAGTGACGGTTATCCGACAACTCTCGCCGATATTTACTCAGAGAGAGAAGCGATCCAAAAACCCGAGGATAAGGAGCTTTGGGCGGCTTATGGAGTCACCAGCTATCCCGAATTAATGGACAAGGATCCGCCGCCGAATTCTATTTGGTTTCCCGCATGGCAGATTCAATTTGCGGAAAGCTCGGATGCCAAGATTGCGTGGCAGCGCGCAGAATCCGTATACCGAAAATATCTGCCGCGGATTATTTTGGCGCAGCCTAACCAATTTGAAGAACTGTGGGCGGAATATATTGCCGAATTAAAGAAAACCGGCCTTGAGAACTATGAAGCATATATGCAGCGGGAGATTAACAAACGCATTGAAAAATGGAGTCCAAAAAAATGACATTACAAAAAAAAATTAGTAAAAAACACCGATTATTGAGCAATAAATTATTTAGAAAAATCAAGGAAACAAGGATATTATATAAAGGAACTCTTAAAAACCTCAGTTGAGTTTTTAGAGGTTCACTATTTAAATAATTTTGGAGGATTTTATGGCTAAGAAACTTTTACCTTTTTTTATGATCGTTTTTATTCTTTTTTTTGTTTCATGTAAGGAGACCGATAACGCGGACGCAAATAAAACTATAACGGTAACATTCCAAAGCCTTACCGCAAACAGTACCGCCTCCGCGCAGACAACCGCGCTTATCTTAACCTTTGACAAAGATATAACAGACCTTGCCGCCTCAGACATTACCTTGAACGCGGGAACCACAGGCGCGGTTAAAGGGGCGCTGACCAGAACCGGAACAGGAACGTACAGCCTTGCCGTAACGGGCGTTACAGTACAGGGTTCCGTTTCGGTGTCGGCTGCGAAAACAGGTTATGCAATTACAGGAAACCCCAAAACGGCGACCGTGTATCCAGCCCCGGAGCCACCGGGAGTTCAGGATATAGCGGTAACATTCCAAAGCCTTGCCGCAAACAGTACCGCTTCCGCGCAGACAACCGCGCTTATTTTAACCTTTGACAAAGATATAACAGACCTTGCCGCCGCCAACATTAACCTTGATGCGGGAACCACCGGCGCGGTTAAAGGGACGACGCTGGCGAGAACCGGGACTGGAACGTACAGCCTTGCCGTAACGGGCATTACGGTACAAGGTTCCGTTTCTGTATCGGTTGCGAAAACAGGTTATGCAGTTACAGGAAACCCCAAAACGGCGACCGTGTATCCGGCGCCAGTTCAGAATATAGCGGTAACATTCCAAAGCCTTGCAGCAAACGGTTCCTATTCCACGCAGACAACCGCGCTTACCTTAACCTTTAACAAAGATATAACAGACCTTGACGCCTCCGACATTACCTTGAACGCGGGAACAACCGGCGCGGTTAAAGGGGCGACGCTGACTAGAACCGGAACGGGAACGTACAGCCTTGCCGTAACGGGCGTTCTTGTACAGGGTTCCGTTTCGGTATCGGTTGCGAAAACAGGCTATACCGTTTCTGGAAACCCCAAAACGGCTAACGTTTATCCGACACCGGCGCCGGTGCCGCCAGGGTTGGCCGAGTTGATCACCGCGTCAAATTCCGGCGTACCGGCGTACCGTTTTACGCCGAATGTCGGAGAAACATGGTCAAATTTCAAAGAGATAACCTTTACGGTACGTGTGGACGATTCCGA
Organism: Treponema sp. R80B11-R83G3; assembly: GCF_054786115.1. Lineage (NCBI taxonomy): Bacteria > Pseudomonadati > Spirochaetota > Spirochaetia > Treponematales > Treponemataceae > Treponema > Treponema sp. R80B11-R83G3. The sequence goes on from NZ_BDHF01000608.1 coordinate 27,712, forward strand.
AAGTTACAGCAACACAGGCGGGCGTCTCCACGTATACGGCGTTTTGACTTCCGGTTTTGCCAACGGCTGGATGGGCTTAGGTTCAGGATGGGACAACACATTACGGCTTGTGTGGTATCAAAAAGGCCCCAACGGAGTAGGGACGGCAAGCACGGCTACCATTAGCAAGATACTTGGTAAAAATGTGACGCCTCCGTCAAGCCTTTTGGGGCAGTGGGTAACCTATACCCTGTCCATTGCCAATAACTCCACTGAAAACGTGTACCTTGGAAATTACGATGGTACTAAATACCCTGCGGCAAGCAATGCCGGACCATGGATTCTTGGAGCGGGATTGACAACCAATAACGGCTCCATAAACTACTATATAAGAGACGTAGCCTTGGTCAGAAAGGACAATACGCAATTGGCGCCTGACGCGCTTATCAACAATTTCCTTGACTCAACCTTCCCTGCCTCCATTTCTCAGAATAACGCCACGGAAGTTACCAGATCGACAGTGGACGCGCCCGGCGCCAGTTCAACGCCGACTGCGGTAACATTCCAAAGCCTTGCCGCAAACAGTTCCGGCGCGGCAACGACAACCGCGCTTACCTTAACGTTTGACAAAGATATAACGAATCTTACCGACTCTGACATTACCTTGAGCGCGGGAATAACCGGCGCGGTTAAAGGGGCATTGACCAGAACCGGAACGGGGACGTACAACCTTGCCGTAACGGGCGTTACAGCGCAGAACATTGTTCTGGTGTTGGTTATAAAAGCCGGTTATGCAATTACAGGGAACCCAAAAACTACAGTCGTGTATCCGGTACCCCTAACGCTGCTCTACAACAAATGGCCCTTTATGGTAGGCGCCGCCGCCCCCACCAGCGCTTTTACCACAAGCAATGCACAATATCCGTTGCTCAAGTATTTTAACGTACTGGTTGCCGAAAACGACATGAAGCCGGGAAGCGTAATGCCCGCCAGCAAACCGGCAACATTCCCCGGCACATACCGCTGGACTAACGCGGATACATTGGTTAATTACGCCAAGGCGAACAACACAAAAATCAGAGGGCATGTGCTTGTATGGCACAGCCAAACCCCCGATTACTTCTTTGACGTTACAGGCAGCGGCGACGCGGCAACAACAACAATGACCAAAGCAGAACTCTATGACCGTATGGAAAAACATATAAAGACCGTGTTTGAACATTTCAAAGGCGATGTCGGCTGGTGGGACGTGTGCAACGAAGTTGTCGGCGACAACGGCCAGATTCGCGCTGCGGGAAATCCTTCCAACGGCGGATCATGGTACACGAAGGTGATGGAAAATTCAGGGCAGACCGGCATGGACAAGTACGAGTTTGTGCTTAAAGCTTTCCAATTTTCACGCCAATACGCCGATGCCAACAACGGACAGAACGTAAAACTCTACCTGACCGATTACAACATTGAATTCAACTCGTGGTCAAAGCAAGCCGAATTTTTAAGGCTTGTAGATTACCTTATACAAAATAACGCTCCCATTGACGGTGTTGGTTTTCAGACCCACATAAATTATACGTTTAGTGTTAATGAACTATCGATGGCCATTGACAAAGTTGCCGCAAAGACGAGAAACGGAGTAAAACTGATGAGCCAGGTTACCGAACTGGATATGTCGCTTTATAATGATTCAACAACCCTGACGCTTGCGGACGCAGAGTTGAACACACGGTTGACAACGCAAGCGACAAAATACCGCGATCTGTTTGATATGTTCAAGCAAAAGTATAATGATGGAAAACTCGACATGGTATTGGTATGGGGTTTGAACGACGCTAATAGCTGGCTGAATAACCGCCCTGCGGGCAGAGTAGATTATCCGCTGTTCTTTGACAGGAACTCCCAGCCAAAGGCAGCGTATAACAGGCTGGTGGAATAGCGGGATATAAAAGAGATGAGAATCAATGGAGTCTTAAAAAATGACGTTGCGTAAAAAAAGTTTTGCCTCGCAATTGCTGGCCCAAAAACAGCTTCTTTTTATGACGGTTCCGATAATCCTCTATGTGTTGCTTTTCTCCTATGTTCCTCTGTGGGGCTGGACAATGTCTTTTCAGAATTATAAGCCCTCACGTTCATTTTCTCAACAGGAGTGGGTGGGGCTTCAGTGGTTTAGATTCCTCTTTACCGACAGGGATTTTTTACGCGTACTAAGAAACACTATCGTCATGAGTCTGATCAACATGGTTCTTGGGTATTTTTCGGCAATATTATTGGCTTTGCTGCTTAACGAGGTAAAAAAAATACTCTTTAAGCGCGTTGTGCAGACAATTTCATATCTTCCGCACTTCCTTTCCATGATCATTGTTACCGGGTTGGTCGCTTCCATGCTTTCTGTGGAAAACGGCACGATCAATGAATTTTTATTATTTCTGGGGGTAATTAAAGAGCCTATCCCTTGGCTGAGCGAGCCGAAATATTTCTGGGGAATAGTAGGCATTACATTTGTATGGAAAGATGTTGGCTGGAATACAATCATCTATCTTTCTGCAATGGCAGGCATAGATCCCACGCTTTACGAGGCATCAGAAATTGACGGCTGCAACCGCTACCAAAAAATGTGGCATATAACATTGCCGGGAATCAAAGCCACCATTATGATTCTGCTCATTATGAGCATAGGCCGCCTCCTTGACGCTGGTTTCGAACTCCAATACCTGCTGAAAAACGGCATGATTCAGGATGTGGCGGAGACAATTGATATCTATGTTATTACTTACGGTCTGGAAAATTTTAACTATTCACTGGCGACAACTGCGGGAATGTTTAAAAATTTAATCAATGTATGCCTGATCTTTTTTGCCAATTGGCTTGCAAAGCGCATGGGAGAGGAGCGTTTGGTATGAATTTTAAATACATGGGGACTAAAATTGAACGCTATGTTTTCACTATTGGTAATACTATTCTCCTGTTGCTGGTCGCAATTTGTACGTTATATCCTTTCTGGAATACCCTTGCCGTGTCGTTTAATACTGCCACGGATACCACGCGCGGCGGTATCACTATTTGGCCGAGGATATTTACTTTGCAGAATTACAAGGCGGTATTTTCCGATGGAATCATTTTTCATGCGCTTTTCATTTCTATAGCTCGAACAGTGATACAGACTGTAACCGGCGTATTCTTTACCGCCATGATAGCGTATGCGTTGAGCCGTAAAAATTTTATTTTTCGCAAAGCCTTCACCATGATTTTGCTTCTTTCCATGTATATCAACGCCGGGCTTATTCCGTCATATTTCCTTATGCGGAGCCTCCACCTTATGAATACTTTTCTTGTTTATGTTATTCCCGGCATGGTCAGCGCGTTTAACTTTATTGTGATCAGAACCTATATAAACAGCCTCCCTGAAAGTATCATTGAATCCGCCCAAATTGACGGCTGCGGCGATTTTAAAATATTTTTACAGATTATTTTGCCGCTATGTCTGCCTGTACTGGCTACTATTGCGTTATTTATTGCCGTAGGTTCATGGAATGCGTGGTTTGACACAATGATTTATAACTCCCGCAATGTTAATCTTCACACCCTTCAGTACAAACTCATGGAATTTTTGCAATCAAGCCAAAGCCAGTCCAAAACTGCCGCTGATATTGGCTCTATGGGAATGTCTCAGAATGCCGCAGCCAATATGGTAACGCCGGTGAGCATTCGCGCCGCCATAACCATTGTTGCCGCCGCGCCCATTATTGTCGTGTATCCTTTCCTGCAGCGTTATTTTATTACCGGGCTAAATGTCGGCGGAGTGAAAGAATAAGAATGATCAGCAAATGCCGGGATATATAACATATAAATCGAAGAGAACTAAAGTTTTATTGGAGAAGCCAACATGGTATCAGTAGCTATAATCGGTACGGGTGGCATATCACAACAGCACATAAACAGCTTTCTCGCCTTTCCGTCTCGCTGTAAAATTACCTGCCTGGTGGATATTTTTCCGGAAAAAGCAGAAAAGAAAAACGCGGATAATAAACTCGGCGCAAAAGTAAGCTCATCTTATAAAGAGATTTTAAATAATCCGGACATCGATCTGGTGAGTATCTGTACGCCGCCTTTTTGCCATGCGGAAGCCGTTATTGATTTTCTGAATGCGGGGAAAAACGTTATTGTGGAAAAACCGATGGCTAATTCCCTGGAAGAATGTGACGCGATGCTCGATACTGCAAAGAAAAGCGGCAAGGTGTTTTCCGTAATTGCCCAGAATCGTTTTCGGGATCCCATTTCAAATTTAAAGAAAGTCCTGGATTCGGGGCTGATTGGCAAGGTTGTTCACGCCCAGGTTGATTCTTTTTGGTGGCGGGGTCATTCCTATTACGATCTGTGGTGGCGCGGCACATGGGAAAAGGAAGGGGGCGGATGCACCCTGAACCACGCGGTACATCACATTGATATGTTACTCTGGATGCTGGGTTCGCCCCAAAAGGTCAGCGCGGTAATAAGCAACGCTTCCCATGACAACGCCGAAGTGGAGGATATTTCCGTAGCTGTGTTACAGTACTGCGGCGGACTTTGCGCGAAAGGGGCGCTGGCTCAGATAACCAGTTCCGTTATCCATCACGGCGAGGAACAGCAGCTTATTTTTCAGGGTGAAAAAGCCCGCGTTTCCGCTCCATGGAAGATCGGAGCGCAAATCGCCCAAGCCAACGGTTTTCCCGCCAAAGAGCAAAATGAAGCGTTGATTAAACAGCTTAACGATTTTTATGAATCCCAGCCGAAACTCACCCACTCCCTGCACGAAGGCCAAATTGATGACGTGCTTTCCGCTGTTGAAAAAGGCGCAAAACCGTTGATTGGCGGTGAGGACGGAAGGCGCACTATCGAACTTATCACCGCCATTTACAAGGCCGGTACGGAACAGCGGACTGTGGAATTGCCGTTAAAACCGGATGATCCCTTCTACACGGTGAAAGGTATTATGGAACGGGTTCCGCATTTTTATGAAAAAGCAGCCTCCGTTGCCGATCTCAGCGGCAATATCACCCTTGGCAGTGACTTTAAAGGCAAAAAGTAAGGAGAAAAAAATGGCGATGGTATCAGATGGAATAAATTTTGCCCCTAAGGGAAAACCGAATCCGGTCGTAAAAAAGGGCGAGTTTGCCTTCTCGGCAATCAGTCTGGATCACGGGCATATTTACGGTATGTGTAACGGCCTTATTGAGGCGGGTGGAGTATTGAAAAGCGCGTATGATCCCGATCTAAAAAAACTGGACTATTTCTGCGCTAAATTCCCCGATGTGAAACGGGCGGCAAGCGAGGAGGAAATCCTTTCCGATCCGCAAGTATTGCTCGTAGCCGGCGCGGCAGTGACATCGGAACGCTGCGCATTGGGTTTACGGGTTATGTCCGCCGGAAAAGACTATTTCACCGACAAAGCGCCGCTTACCACTTTGGAACAGCTTGCGGCGGCAAAGGCAAAAGTTAAGGAAACCGGCAAAAAATACATGGTGTACTACAGTGAGCGTATTCATGTTGAAAGCGCCGTTTTTGCCGGACAGCTTATTGAGCAGGGCGCTATTGGAAAAGTGATTCAAGTGTTGGGGCTTGGCCCACACCGGCTTGGCGCGGCGGGGCGTCCGGACTGGTTCTTCAAAAAGGAAAAATATGGCGGCATACTCTGCGACATAGGCAGTCATCAGATAGAACAATTTCTGTTTTACGCCGGTGAAAAAGACGCGGAAATTGTCCGCAGTCAAATTGCCAATTACAACCACCCGCAATACCCTGAACTTGACGACTTCGGCGACGCCACGCTTGTAGGCGGTAACGGCGCGACCCACTACTTCCGCGTTGACTGGTTCACCCCCGACGGTTTGCAGATGTGGGGTGACGGACGCTCGTTCATTCTGGGAACTGAGGGCTTTATCGAACAGCGCAAGTATATGCAGTTAGGCGAGAAGAACAGCCGTGGCGGCAACGTGTATCTTGCAAACAAGTACGAAGAAACCTACTACAACGTTGAAGGACAGGTAGGCTACCCCTACTTCGGCCAACTGATCCTAGATTGCCTGAACCGCACGGAAAATGCCATGACCCAGGAACACGCGTTTAAAGCCGCCGAATTATGCGTAAAAGCTCAAATGCAGGCGGTTAAAATCAAATAACAAATTTATCCTCAAAAATTATCGCGTTCAAATACGTATTCCTTTCCTGCTTCCGTCATCACATCATATTCATACACGCGGTACAGAATTGGCATTTCAGGATTTATTTTGTCTGATATTAACGGTCTTTTGATTTGCGCCGTGGCAAACAACGGGTTTGGATTTTCGCCATTTGCCTCTTTCATGCCGACGCCTTTGAGCGGGATGTACGACCGCAGGCGCAGGTTTCCGCCCAAGTTCGATTTTATTGCCGCTTTTTCCAACTGACCATTCTTCCATTGAATATCTGCTTCAAAATTTCCGCGCGCAAGCAAGCCCTTCACCCTGCCGTCCTTCCATACGTCGGGCAGGGCAGGCAATAGGTGCAACGCGCCATCGTGGCTCTGTAGCAGCATTTCTGCTATGCCGGCGGTATAACCGAAGTTTCCGTCAATCTGAAAAGGCGGATGCGCGTCGAAAAGATTGGGATATGTGCGGTCGGCGATGAGGTTGGATATGATGGTATAGGCATGGTTGCCGTCTAGCAAGCGCGCCCAGAGATTAACCTTCCAGCCGATAGACCATCCGGTTGCCATGTCGCCTCGGTAGAGCAGCGACTTTTTGGCTGCTTGAAAAAGGCTCGGATGGCGATAGGGCGAAATCTGATTGCTTGGATATAGTCCGTAAAGATGCGATACGTGGCGGTGGTTGTCCTCAGGATCATCGGCATCGTGCAACCATTCCTGCAATTGATTATGCCGGCCAATCTGCATTGGAGGCAGGCGGTCGGCTGTTTGCTGCAATTTGGCGATATATGCGGTGTCTTCGTTAAGAATTTTGGCCGCCTGCATAGTATTCATCAGTATGTCGAACGCAAGTTGATTGTCCATGGTACAACCTGCAATAATGGTACTGTCGCTGCCCATAGGACCGTGTTCGGGTGAGTTAGACGGCACGGTTACCAGCCATTTGTTGGACGGTTCTTCTGTGAGATAGTCGAGGAAAAAATCGGCAGCGCCTCTCATTACCGGGTAACATTCTTTCAGGAATTGCCTGTCGCCCGTGTACAGATAATGCTGCCACAATTGCTGGCAAAGCCATGCGCCGCCGTTGGGCCACATACCCCATGTAGCGCCGTCAACCACGCCTGTACTCCGCCATAAGTCCGTATTGTGGTGCAGTACCCAGCCTTTGGCTCCGTACATCACTTGCGCCGTCTCCCGGCCTGTAACTGACAATTCCTTCAACATCTGAAACAGCGGCTGGCTGGTTTCCCGCAGATTGGTAACATCGGCAGGCCAATAATTCATTTCCAGATTGATGTTCACCGTATATTTCCCGTCCCACGGCGCCAAAAGCTGGTAATTCCAGATGCCTTGCAGGTTGGCGGGCTGACCTCCGGGTTGTGAACTGGAAATAAGCAGGTAGCGGCCAAAATTGAAAAGCAACACAGTCAGAGACGGGTCATTGTTATTACGAAAAGTTTTCAGTCGTTCGTCTGTGGCTGTTTTACCGCTTTCAAAAGTTCCCAAATCAAGTTTCACGCGATTGTACTGCTCTTGATAAAACGCAATATGATCGGACAGCATTTTGGTTTCGTCTTTTTTCAACACCGCGTCCAGAAAATCTGCGGCTTTTTTGTGCGCGTCTCCTGAGACAGAGGCATAATTCACAAAATTGGTCGCCGCCGAAATATACACTGTTGCTGCAGTCGCACCGGTAACAATAATACTGCCGTTATCAATTTCCGTTTTTCCGTCAACGGTTTTCACCAAAGTCTGGTTTTCAAACTGAATAACGCCTTTTACGCCTTCGTGGTCTTCACCTTGACCAATCAGCAAGAGTTTTTCGCCGTCTTTCTTCACGATGAATCCTTTCATTGGCGAGTCGTAAGTTGCAGTGAAATTCAACGCTCCCTTTTTGTCGGCGATTATCTTCATGAGTATTACGTTATCCACAAACGAAGCGTAGGTTTGCCGTGTAAAGGTTACGCCATCCGCCTGATAAGTTGTGGTTGCCACGGCTTTGGAAATATCCAGTTCGCGGCAGAACCCGGTATAGTTTTCATGGCTTGTAAAAGCAAGAAACAAACTGCCGATTGTTTGATAAGGCATACCGTGGCTTGCCGCCAAAAACTCTTTATTGATAATTATTTCCGCGTCTTTTGTTCTGCCTTCAAAAATAAGGCGTCTTACTTCATTTAAATGCCGCAGTGCATTGGGATTGTCGTTGCGGTGCGGGCTGCCGCCCCAGACGGTTTCCTCGTTGATCTGCAATTCTTCGCGGGCAGGATTGCCATAGACCATAGCGCCAAGACGCCCATTGCCCAACGGAAGCGCCTCTGTCCATTCCTTAGCAGGCTGAGCATAGTAAAGAACGGCGTTGTTTTGCGCAAAACAGGTTATTGGCGGTAAATTCATCAATATTTGCTTCATGTATTATAATTATTTCCTGCTTCTTTTATTTTTACAAACGAAGGTATTTTTTGAACTGCCTATTTCATTGGTCTTATTGTAATGCATATACGGTAAAATAACAATAATTCGCATAAAAAGAGCAATATTTGATTAGTATAATAAATAAATGCCAGGATATAATATATAAAAAGGTATTCTTTACAGAATATCCGTATAAGGTTTTTTTATATTTCAACAAAAGGAGTATTCTATGAAAAACAGAATTAAAACAATCAGACTTATCGCCGTAATAGCGGTAATAACATTCGCAATGGCGGCCTGCGGCGGAGATGATACGACAGATGAAAAACGTCAAACCACAAAAGCAACGTATACCGCTTACGACGCTGACGGCAACGCCTACACGCTCGTAATAACCAAAACCGCCGACAATCCGCAGAACGGGGACGCTTATGTGCTGACAATTACCAATACGGACTATGCGGTTACAGGCAAAAGCACTGGCACGGTTTCTACGGTTACTGAAAACGGCTCATCCCTAACGCTTTCAAAAAGCGGCAGCATGTTTACGGTAACGGTCAGCGGAAGCGCCATAGCAAACATTTCCGACTCTATCCCTCTTGACGCTGGTGGAACACAACCGTCCGTTGCATTGTCTCGGCCTTCTTTGGATGTCAATGCCGGCTCCGAGTTCCGAAACGTGACGCACTGCGCGAGCGGCTCATTGTACGGGGTAGTTGAGGATATCCCATCGAATCTGGAAGAACTGGTCAAACCACTAAACCCGAATATGTTCGCCAATCCCGCCCGTGCCGGTTCGGGGTTTCAGCAGCCCAAAGGCGCGGCAATCCCCGTTGCGGAGCGTCTTGTTGCAGCGGGCATTCCCGCGAAGGTAACAATCCGCCTTGCCGATTTGTGCCCCGGATGGCCGTACCAATTTCCCGGTTGGAACAGTTGGAAATCGCAGGTAGAGAGCGTGATAGCGGCCAAGCTCGCTTCCTCTGCGGAGAATTTTTACGGGTATGAGATTTGGAACGAGTGGCATGGGACTTGGTTTGGGACTTGGCAAAACAACGCTTTCCAGTATCCCTCTGCAACATGGACGTGGCAGCAAAGAAGCCCTTACTTCTATGCATTCTGGAGAGACGCTTACGATCTAATTCGTGAAAAAGACCCCGGGGCAAAAATCATCGGCTCGTCCGATTCATATTTCAATGCCGACAGAATAAGAAGTTTTCTGGAATACTGCAAAGAGAATGAATGTATCCCCGACATTATATGCTGGCACGAATTGGGCGGCGTTGCGACCATTACCGACAATGTAAACAATTATCGTGCAATTGAAAGGCAACTCGGCATTCCTCCGCGCCCGATCAGCATTAACGAGTATGGGGAGAGTCAGGAAAACAGTGCTTTTGAGGGCAATCCCGGCAGGTCAGCCGCGATCGTCGCAAAAATAGAACGCCTTAACGTTGAGACTGCCTGTATTTCATGGTGGCATTCAGGTATACCGGGGAATCTCGGTAGTTTACTGTCTTCCAACACCGCGAAAGGCGCGGGTTGGTATTTCTATAAGTGGTATGGCGATATGAGCGGCAAGATGATTTCCGTCACTCCGCCCAACACAAACACCAATGGCGTGGACGGCTTCGCCAATATAGACCATAACAAAAAATTTGTATCGCTCCTGTTCGGCGGTCAAAACGATCCTTCAAACCGCATCAATGTTACGTTCAGCAACTTGCCGTCGTGGATGGGCGCGACGGCGACGGTCAAGGTCGAGGCGGTTGATTGGGTAAGCATAGGGACTATGTCAAACGGCCCCCGCACAATATCTGAGGAGGAGCGTTCCATAACAAATAACGTGCTAACCGTATCGGTAACCGGGTGTAATGGCACTTCGGGTTACCGCATATATATTACCCCGGTATCTGCAACGGACACGCAAAGGTAGCATAGGAGCATAGGAGCTACCTGAATCTCTAGCAATGAGCAGGTAGCAAAATCAGGGAAACCAACAGGATTCCCGAACAAATATATTATTGTTGGCGCATTTTTCTGAATTCAGAAGGCGTACAGTGTTTTGTTTTTTTAAATGCCTGATTAAACGCGCTAATGCTTCCAAAACCGGATTTCATAGCCGTGTCAATTATAGTCAATTTAGGGTCAAGCAGAAGCGCTTCCGAGAAAAAAACGCGTTTCATCTTTAGAAACTGATTAAATGACATTCCTGTAAACACTTTAAATATTCTTTCAAAATGAAATTTTGAATAATGTGCGACTTTAGCCAGCTTTTCCAATGTCAGTTTATCGGTTAAATGGCTTTCTATGTATTCAAACACGGAATTAAGCTTAACAATATAATCCTGCCGTTTATAGGTTTGAGTATCACTCCTATGCGATAATTTCCGGTCGTAGTACCGTGAGAGTATCACAAATATATCAATAATTTTTGCATACATGGCGGTTATTTGATATATGTCGCCTTTCTTGTATTCGTTGTAACAATCCATAAGCAGGCGTTGTATGTCACTATGAATTTCAGGCATTTCTTCATGCGTGATAAGGTTCAAATTGTACTGCTTTATAATGGGATCCGATATACCCGGCAAAGAAAACAGCACTGTCGGTTCTACCATCAATATAATTCGCTTTCCTTTTTTTGAATCCGGCGGCACGGTAATTCCATGAACGGCAAGAGGGGGTATAATGAGAATATCATTCTTTTTAAGCAGATACGTTTTGTTCCTTAGCTGAACTTTATAACTCCCTTCAATTGGCATAATCAGTTCCATTGCAGAATGCCAATGGCTGGGATAATCCATGTTTTCAGTATTTTCCCATAATAATATATATAAATTGGTTTTATACAGGAATTTGTTATAATCACTGATATTAGCCAAAGCCATGGAAAATACCTCTTTTATTGGTATTATTATAATGTATAAACAATTAGAAAGCAATAATTCGCATAAAAATAGCAATATTCGATTGGTATAATCGGCAAAAGATGGTATATATTATTTAAGGAGTAAATTTATGAAACGGAAATTTATAATAATTATTGCCGGTTTAATTATGGCGTTTACGCTTGGTTTTGCAGTCTGCAAGGCGGATATTTCCAATACCCCCCAGAACCTCCCTGAACCCCCGGATACGGCAGCACAGCCGGTGATAAGTAAAAATTTAACAGGCGCTATGGTTTTTAAAGGGGAAGCTATTCCTACTCTGACGGTTGCCGCTTCTTCTTCAGATGGGGGGAAAGTGTCCTACCAATGGTATTCAAACACAACGCCGTCCAACAGCGGAGGAACATTAATTCCGAACGCCGATAAAGCTTCGTATACGCCCCCTATTTCCACCGCAACGGCGGGAAATTACTATTATTACGCGGTTATAACAAATACTAATACGGACGCGCTAATAACGACAACATCAACAATAACTACAGAAGTCGCGTATATAAAAGTAACCACAATACCGCCGCCAAACGCCACCGTTACCGTTAATACCGGCGTTAAATTTCAATATGTACGGGGCTTTGGCGGAATAGATTCTCCGTGGCCGGGCGGCGCCAAGCAATTAACCCTTAATGACATTGAAACAATGTATAACCCGGATAAATTGGGCTACAATATAATGCGGATAATGGTAATGCCGGATAATACCAATCCTGATACTACCATAACCAACCTTATCAAAGCGGGGGGTTCCAGGCCAAACTATATAGAAGGCGTCAAACTCGTCAACCAATACGGCGGTTATGTTTTGGCAACGCCGTGGTCTCCACCCGCAGTCTGGAAAAATAACAATGCCGTAAATTGTGAATTTGCCGGCACCTCAGATTGCGCTAACAATATTCGTCCTGTCCGTCTGCTTCCTGCAAATTATCAAAATTACGCCGATTACCTGAAAGCTTTCTGTAACGCAATGTCAAACAGAGGCGCACCCATTTATGCGATTTCCATACAAAACGAACCTAACGGACACGTAGGTTATGACGGCTGCAGATGGACTCCCGAAGAAATGCGCGATTTTTTTAAGCAAGTCGGCAACTTTACAACTGGTACGACGGGATGGGGCGGCGGCAAAGTACAGCCTAAGGTACTTGCCATGAACGGCGAAACAATGCACACCGTAGAAATAAATGACGCTGCAATGAATGATCCAATATCAAGAGCCAACATTGACATTCTTGGACGTCATCTTTACGGCTATAAGATGCAGGGTAAAATGGCAAATCTTTACGGTAAAGAAATATGGATGTCCGAATATAACATAAACGAAAACAGCAACAAGAGAGACGAAAGAAATGACTATACATGGAATTATGTATGGTTATTTATGAACGCCGTCGATTTATCCATCCGCTTAAATGATGAGAACGCCTTTATCTGGTGGACGGCAAAACGCTGGTACAGTATAATCGGCGAAGGCGACTACGGCACGACGGCAGGTACCGTTCTGCCTCGCGGCTATGGGCTTTCTCATTTTGCGAAATTCGCAAAAGAGACCAACAGGGTTGATATTAGCGTGTCAGGAACAACCGGAGACGGCAGTCCAATCACTACTACCGGTACAACTGCCAACTTCAACCATGGAACTTACAGCGAGGGGCCCAATGACAGTAATTCAAAACCGTCATACCTAAATGACTACCAAAGAGCGGTAAAGGCAAGCGCGTTCGTGTCGCCGGACGGCAACTCCATAAGCCTTGTAATGTTTACTCCCACATGGGTTGACGGCACAAAAGGCATAGACATGGGAACCGTAAAAATTCAACTTCCTTCCGGCTTTAAGATTTCCAATGTGGAAGCAATGAGATCTAACGCTGACGTAAAAACTCAAACGGAAAACGCAGTTATCGGAGTTGATGGAAACACAGCCTATGTTACCCTGCCCGCAAGCACAATTCTTTCCGTATTGCTTAAGAAATAGAGTAATTATGCGACAAAGGAAACGGGCAGGTATGTTGACTGATTATTTCCATGTAACTGAAGTATCCAATTAACTCGTTGAGTTATTTATTAATTTACGGCTGCTAAAGGACAGTATTCCTAAAAGCAGGAGGATAATTATGAAAAAAGGAATTTTCGCAATTCTGGCGTTACTTGCAGTATTCGCTTTACTAACAATAGGTTGTTCGGATTCGGATGGGGGAGGAAAAACCCCTACTCCTACCCCTGTGGAGCCAAAGGAATTTTTTACCGTCACTTTTGACAAAAACAACACTGATACGGGAAGCACCGACCCAAATCCGGCTACCAAACCAACGTATATTTTGGACGGGACGGGGACGGTAAGTCTGCCTACAACACCTCCGACCCGACCAGGCTACATATTTTCCGGCTATAATACAAGCTCCGACGGTAGGGGAACCGAGTTTACCAGAAATACCCTGATTACAGACGACATTACCGTATAAGCACAATGGAGGCGAGGGTATAAAATTACATTTGATAAAAACAACACTCTAGCTACCGATCCCAATCCCAGAGACAAAGATGTTATCGATCCGGATACAACTGTACAGACACTGCCAACTGAACCAACATTGGAAAGCTTTGCATTTATAGGATGGAATACGGCTAGTGACGGTGACGGTACTGAATTTACAGGGGATACCAATGTAAACGAGAGTATTACCGTGTACGCCCAGTGGGAATTTATAGGCGGTACGCCAGAAGTAGTCGATGACACCCTTGTACACAAAAGGCCTTTGTTTGAAGCCGGCGGCAACAGCACTTTGAACAATAACACCGGCACATATAGCCTGAGCGGCACTAACAGTTGGATACAATACCTGTTCCCGGAAGAGGTGATAGTTAATTCTTACGACTACTTTGTTTTAATTATGAATATAGCCGGCGTTACCGGGAGTCCTTCTACTGTCAATTTTAACAAGCATGGAACATCAACTGCCTTAACAGGCGGCGGAACAGCTAAATCAAACTGGCTTTCCAATCTGGGGAGTAAAGCGGTACTTGAAGTTCAAGGCGCGGGAGACACGGGCGGTTTTAGAATACAAGGCGGCCATAGTTCAACTGACATTCCGAATTTTACCGTTACTTCCATTACCTTCTACAAAGCGCCTCGGTATACCGTATCATTCGACGCTAATTATGAAGGAGCCGATGAAATCCCTGATGTGACTGATATTTGGGGAACAGATTCCAACCATGAGGGGTATGCCGTAGGTGAGGCAAACTGGCCAACATTACCGGACAGAACCACTGAAGACCCGCCTATGTACTTTGTAGCATGGAAAGACGCTGATGGTGCGATTTTCACCCCCAATACCCGTATTACAGGTGAAACGCTCTTAACTGCGGAATGGACGGATACGCCGGATACCAGGTATATGGAAAAAATAACAAATACCTCTGTCAACGCAGGCGGCGCTTTGTTTGCGTTTGAACTCCCAGAGGGCAGCAAATTAGGCGATTATACCCAGTTTACTTGTAAAATAAAGGTTGCTGCCTCATCAGGAAATGGGCGTATACGGGCTTTTGGTCCCATGAATACAAGTGTGCAAACCACCTCTGAAACTTTGCCGAATGTAGGCTCAAACAACGTATTGTCAACCGCATTGCTTAATTCTCTACCACCCAGCGGTGATTTAGTTACAGATAACAATTTTACCTTTAACCAGGCTGTTGGTAATACTTGGCGAACGTACACGTTGAATATTTTGTCTGATAAGCCCAGAAATTGGGACAACAATACCACCGGCATCGTTCTTTTCACTTTGGGGGTTAATGGTGGTGCAGGCCAATCATGGACAGGCAGCTACTATATTAAGGACATCGAACTTACCAAGTCAGGCGGGGCGGATCCTGTCGCGGCAATTCGTCCTGATGATACCAAGTTGTGGGACGGCGGAAAACCAGGCGTCTTTGCACGTGGGGCTGAAGATGCTTCCTTGAGGGTAGTTCGGGAGATTGTGGCCTACGAAGAAGAGGATTAACTAGCCGTCATGCGCTTAATGCCAGAGGCGCAAAAAACCGCCCCTTAGGGGGCGGTTTTTTACTGTAACTCAATTAGCAAGAATTGATAAATAATAAGCAAGAAATGATAAGACATTTAAATCATTTCGGTATATAAGTATTCCACGAGGATTATTATGAGAAAAAACAGTTATTGTTTAATTATTCCGGTATTAGTATGTATTGCTGTTACGATAAATGTCTTACCGCTTACCGCCTGTTCGGAAAATAACGTTAATACTGTAGATAAATCAACATATACAGTCACTTTTGATACTGACGGAGGCAATCCGGTAAATATTGCCCCAATACAAGTTGGCAAAGGGGAATCTATGGGCAGTCAATTTCCAAGTCCTCCCTCTAAAGGAGGCTATACTTTTGGCGGTTGGTACGAGGGTTCAAAACCATATACAAAAGGCACTCTGATTGAAAAGAATGTAAACCTTAGAGCAAAATGGAATGAAATCCCTCCTGAATTGAATATAGGAACGGCTAATAATCCGCTGTTAAAGGGCGGAGATGTGCCGGATCCCGCGATAATCCGTGTTGGAAACGCCTATTACATGGTCAGTACAACCATGTATTTTTGCCCTGTTGCCCCTGTTATGAAATCTTATGACATGGTGAACTGGAAAATTGTAAGTTATTGTGCGGATATAATAGATGATGCCCCAAATTTCAGGTTGGAAGAATGGGACTCAAACGAAACAACCCGCCTTGGCGATTACGGCAGGGGGCAGTGGGCAAGCAGCATCCGCTACTACAACAATAAGTTTTGGGTGCTTTTTACCAATAACAGCACCAACAAGTCTTATCTATACAGTACTCCAAACGCCGATACAGGCCCCTGGACGCGCACGGTTATAAATAAACGTTTTCACGATCCGTCTATTTTTCAGGACAATGACGGTAAAATGTATGTTTTCCACGGTTATACAACCTTATACGTAACTGAGATGACATCAGATTTATCCGCCACAGTGGGCGAAGATGTAACAATCCTTACCCAGGCGGATGCCCCCGGCGGCGGAACCGGCTCTGAAGGATCCCAAGTATACAAGAATGAGACGAACGGATATTACTATGTATTCTTCTGCACATGGGGGCTGGGGCCGAAAACACAACACGTTTTGCGTTCAGCAAATATTAAGGGACCTTATGAACAAAAAACTTTACTGAATGGCAAAAGTTTGTACGGCAAGTATGTCGCCCAAGGCGGTATAGTTGATACGCCGGACGGCGATTGGTACGCTTTCTTGTTTAAGGAACCTAATGCCTCCGGACGCGTACCGGTGCTGGTTCCTTTACGCTGGGGTAACGACGGCTGGCCAACGCTAGGCGATTCAGGCGGCAATATCCCGACAACATTGCAGATTAAAATTGCCCAAGGTTACGAACAAAACCTGTACGCTTCGGATGAATTTGACAATACTAAATTGCAGCTTGCCTGGCAGTGGAACCATAACCCTGACAACGCCAACTGGTCACTCACGGAGAAACCCGGTTATTTAAGGCTTAGAACCGGCAGAACCAGCAAGACCATTTACCATGCGCGGAACACCCTTACCCAGCGGGTCTTTGAACCCGCTTGCAATGGTATAACCGCCCTTGAGACCACAAGCATGAAGGACGGAGATAGAGCCGGGCTTATGATACTACAGTCTCTTTCAGGGTTTATCTGTATTGAGCAGGATGGAGCGCAAAAATACATAGCCATGTATACCGGCGACAACGACACTGCCGCCTATCGGCTTGCAAACGCGATTGAAACCAGGCAGGCGCGGACGGAGTTTAACGGCGATAGAATTTATCTTAGGGTTAACTGTACATTCAGAGGCAATAACACCAGCGGCGCCGAACAGGCGGTTTTTCAGTACAGTACTAACGGAACAACGTGGACAACTCTTGGAACGACTTTTAATATGCAGTGGACCACACAGCACTTTACCGGCGCGCGTTTTGGATTGTTCAATTACGCGACAAAGGAAGCTGGCGGGTATGTTGACTTTGATTATTTCCATGTGAATTGAGTTTGTCTGCAAAGCAACCTGCTTGCAGATGGACATAAATAAAATAATCACCGGTATAACCGGTGGAAGGAGTTAAGTATGAAAACAAAAGAAAAATCCGCAGTATGCAGTATGGCAGTTGTTTTACTGTTTGCGGTTGTTTTAGTTTTATTGCCGGGATGCGGTAAAGAGGAAGAGACTCCGCAAGTCACGGTAACTTTTAATCTTGGATATGAAGGGGCGCAGAACACGCCGGGACCTATTACTATCGCCAAGAACGGAACATTGGGCAATAACTTGCCGGCTCCGACACGCAGCGGTTATGAATTTGCCGGCTGGTTCTCTTCCAACAAGGATGAATACAAAGCGCAAACCCCTATAGCCGATAACATCACCCTTACCGCCGAGTGGGCAACTCTGCCTCCTGAGGAAGCATCCCTGTTTGACGACGTGACCCTTGCTACGCCTTACAAAGGTTACAATGACGGCAATCCCGTATTTACCCAGAACTTTGGCGCTGATCCTTTTGCCCTTGTGTATGATAACAAAGTCTATATCTACATGACAGGCGACACCCCCGTACCAAATGAAAGCGGGGTAATTCCGCAAAATACTTATGACAATATAAACATTCTCCGCGTAGTGTCGTCATACGATATGGTTAACTGGACAGAATATCCGGCAATAAAGGCTGCCGGTACTCAGGGCGCGGCAACATGGGCGGTTCGGTCATGGGCGCCGGCTGCGTCATACCGGAATAATGATGGCACGGATCAGTTTTTTCTGTATTTTGCCAACGGCAGCACCGGCATAGGCGTATTAACGTCAAGTTTCCCAACCGGGCCGTTTACCGATCCGATAAGAAGAGCTCTTATTAACAGTTCAACGCCCAACTGCAGTGATGTTGTATGGCTCTTTGATCCTGCCGTCTTTATTGACGATGACGGAACAGGCTATATTTACTTTGGCGGCGGCACGCCTTCGGGCGGCACAGAAGGGATATACCCCAACGCAAATTCAAAACACCCCATGCCGGGCACCATCAGGGCCGCAAAACTTGGCGCGGACATGACCAGTCTGAACGGCAATCCTGTAACCATCCCCGCCCCGTTCTCTTTTGAAGATAACGGATGCTTCAAACTGAACAATACCTACTATTACACATATTGTACAAACCGAGGGGTAGACGGTTACGCCAGCGCAGCGGCTGCTTCCGAACCTTCTCACGCTGATGCGGTGAAAATTGGCAAAGGGATGAGCATTGCCTATATGACCAGCGACAAACCGCTGGAAGGTTTTACACTGCGGAACAGGATACTGACCAACCCCGGCGAAATGTTCAACATCAGGGGCGGAAACAATCATCACGCGATATTTAAATTCAAGGGAAAATATTATATTACCTATCATTCACGGCTGCTGGCGAACGCGATGGGGCTTGACGATGAGGGAAAAGCGTCAGCTAACGGCGAAGGTTACCGTATTACCCACGTAGACGAGGTTACCATAACAGGCGACGGTACCATTCAGGAAGTACAAGGCACAAGAAGAGGTCCGGCGCAAGTTGGCCGCTTTAACCCGTATGACATGACCAGCGCGGCGACCATAGGCACACAGGCGGGAATAAGCACCACGCCCGTTTCAGCTAATGGCATACGAATGAAGGTAACAAGCATTAATTCAGGCGACTGGATCGCCCTGCGCGGCGTGGATTTTGGCACAGGGGCAAAAAAGTTTAACTGCAGCGTAGTCCCGCCCGCTTCAGGAAAAGGGGTAATCCAGATTAAGCAGGACGGGCTTGAGGGGCCGGCAATCGGTTATGTCATTGTCGAATCCGGACAAACAAGTATAACGATAGATCTGCTGCGAACCGTTTACGGCATACATGATCTGGTTTTTGTTTTCTACGGCGAAGGCTACGATTTTGACCAATGGAAGTTCTTAAAACAATAGTAATCTTGGTTTTATCGTTTGTGCTTTTAATGAGAAAATTTTTCATAAAAACACTTGACAAAAATACTACTTTTTAATAGTATTTTCCCAAGATAAACAAAGGCGTTTATCGGTAACTGGTTTTTTCCATTTTACCGGTGAGCGCTTTTTTTTATAAGCAAATCACCTATAACAGGAATCTATTTTTTTGGAGGAAATTAAGATGAAAGACATTCCAAGTCTATTTGGCAGCATGGTTTTTAACGAAACTGTCATGAGGGACAGGCTTCCTAAGGATGTTTTTAAGGCATTGAAAAAAACAATGTCAAAAGGCACGCATTTGGAGCTTGATATTGCCAATGTTGTCGCCAATGCGATGAAAAACTGGGCAGTCGAAAACGGCGCGACCCATTTTACGCACTGGTTCCAGCCCATGACCGGCACTACGGCGGAAAAGCACGACAGTTTTATCTCACCAACCGAAGACGGAAAAATCATCATGGAATTTTCGGGGAAAGAACTTGTCCGCGGCGAGCCGGATGCTTCCAGCTTCCCTTCGGGCGGTATACGCGCAACATTTGAAGCTAGGGGCTATACCGTTTGGGACGTAACTTCTTTTGCATTTATCAAAGACGGGACTTTGTGCATCCCAACGGCGTTTTGTTCGTATTCGGGCGAAGCGCTTGATAAAAAGACTCCCCTGTTACGTTCAATGGAAGCAATCAGCAAACAGGCAATCCGCGTGCTTAAACTTTTCGGCGACACAACGGCGCAGCGCGTTCTTACAACGGTCGGTCCCGAACAGGAATATTTCCTTATCGACAAAGAAATGTACCTTAAACGCCCCGATCTTATCTACACGGGCAGAACCCTGTTCGGCGCAAAACCGCCAAAAGGTCAGGAACTTGAGGATCATTATTTTGGCACTATCAAACCCCGTGTGTCCGCTTTTATGAAGGAGCTTGACGAAGAACTCTGGAAACTTGGCGTATGCGCGAAAACAAAGCACAACGAAGTCGCTCCCGCCCAGCACGAGCTTGCGCCGATCTTCACAACGACAAATATCGCGACAGACCACAACCAGTTGACAATGGAACTGATGAAAAGCATCGCGGACAGGCATGGCCTTGTTTGTCTGCTTCACGAAAAACCGTTTGCCGGAGTTAACGGAAGCGGCAAGCACAACAACTGGTCAATCAGTACTGACACAGGCATAAACCTGCTTGAGCCGGGCGATACGCCGAATGATAACGCGCAGTTCCTTTTGTTTTTGGTAGCGGTTATTAAGGCGGTGGACGAGTATCAGGATGTACTAAGAGTTTCTGTCGCGAGCGCGGGAAACGATCACAGGCTCGGTGCAAACGAGGCGCCTCCCGCTATCGTGTCCATGTTCCTCGGCGAAGAATTAACTGAAATTATCGAAGCTATTGAATCAGGCAAGGGTTATAAAAACAGAGAAAAACTCGACATGGAAATCGGCGTATCCGTCTTGCCGCATTTCCCAAAAGACACGACAGACCGTAACCGCACGTCTCCATTTGCGTTTACCGGCAACAAGTTCGAGTTCCGTATGGTTGGCTCGGCATTCTCCATCGGCGGACCGAATATCGTATTAAACACAATTGTTGCCGAGACTTTAAGCCAGTTTGCTGACTCACTTGAGAAGTCGAAAAACTTTAAGGGAGACCTTGCGGCGTTGGTCAAGAAAACAATCAGCGAACACAAGCGGATCGTTTTTAACGGCAATAACTATGCGGAAGATTGGGTAGTTGAGGCGCAGAAACGCGGATTATCCAACCTGAAAACCACGGTTGAAGCGCTTCCTGCATTTATTTCCAAAAAGAGCATAGAGTTATTTACCAAGCACCATGTCTTTACCGATGTGGAAATTCACTCGCGGTATGAAATACTTATGGAAGCATATTGCAAAACTATCCATATTGAGGCGCTTGCTATGGTGGACATGGTCAAGGGAGATATTTTCCCCGCCAGCGTAAATTACCAAAACGATTTATTAAAGCTTCTTCAGAAAAAGAAAGCGTTGGGTTATTATGATTCTTCGCTGGAGGAAAATTTGATAACTAATATTTCAAAACTGTCCGCCAGTCTGCTTAACAAATTAACTACGCTTGAAAAAGCGCTTTTGGAGACCAAAGAAGAACGCAATATTGCGGATCAGGCAAGTTTCTACCGCGATAAAGTTTTTGCTGCAATGGTGGAACTCAGGATTGACGTTGACGGGCTTGAAACGCTTGTTGCGAAAAAGTATTGGCCGTTCCCGAGTTACGGCGAGATTCTTTACAGTGTCGTCTGACCGCCATTAGGAGGGATTGATTTTTTATTGCACACAAAGGCGTGTAAGCGCCATTAAAACGTCGCTTACACACACGCTAAACGACATTAAAACGTCGTTTAACGTAGCGGTTTACGGGCGGTTTATGCGCATGGCGGCGCAACCGCCCTACATTCCGCCGTTGGCGGAACGTCGTAAACCGCCATTAGTGATTTAATTTTTATTTTTGCACACAAAGGCGTGTGTTTTTTAAAGCACATGCCTTAATTTTATTTTAGGAGGATTTTATGGAAGTGATTGAAGTGGTTGAGTCGTGGTTTGGGTCAGGGTTTTCGCCACTTGACACAATGTGGGTACTCATAGCGGCGGCCTTGGTATTCTTTATGCAGGCTGGTTTCGCTATGGTAGAAACAGGCTTTACGCGGGCAAAAAACGCCGGAAATATCGTCATGAAAAATTTGATGGATTTCAGTATCGGCACCCCAACTTACTGGCTGGTAGGGTTTGGGATCATGTTCGGAAGCGGTACATTTATTGGCGGTTTCGACCTTGGGGTAATGAAGGATTACTCCTTCCTGGGACTAACCTTTCCCTTACCCGCCTTTCTGATCTTTCAGACGGTGTTCTGCGCGACCGCAGCGACAATCGTATCAGGCGCGATGGCGGAAAGGACTAAGTTTTCAGCTTACTGTATTTACAGCTTCCTCATCAGCGCCGTGATTTATCCCATCTCTGGCCACTGGATATGGGGCAACGGATGGCTTGCGGAGCTAGGTTTTCATGACTTTGCCGGTTCTACAGCAGTACACATGGTCGGCGGTATAGCGTCCCTTGTCGGCGCGGCGATTGTCGGACCCCGTATCGGCAAGTATTCTGAAAAAGGCGAGTCGCGGGCGATTCCCGGACACAGCTTAACGCTTGGCGCGCTTGGCGTTTTTATTCTTTGGTTCTGCTGGTTCGGTTTTAACGGCGGCTCTACGGTCGCCATGACAAACCAAGATGATGTTGTGTCCGCCGGCAGTATTTTTGTTACAACAAACCTTGCAGCTGCAACTGCGGCGGTCTTTACCATGTTCATTACATGGATCCGCTACAAAAAACCTGATGTATCAATGACATTGAACGGCGCCCTTGCCGGTCTTGTGGCAATTACTGCGGGGTGTGACGCGGTATCTCCGTTCGGCGCATTCTGCATCGGCATCGTGGCGGCGTTTGTTATTGTATTCGGCATTGAGTTCGTTGACAAAGTATTAAAGGTTGACGATCCTGTTGGAGCAATCGGAGTACACGGTCTTGCGGGAGCGGCGGGAACAATTCTTACCGGCTTATTCGCGCTTGACGGCGGACTGTTTTACGGCGGCGGATGGGCGATGGTCGGAGTTCAGGTTCTCGGCGTTGTCGCGGTAGCGGCATGGGTAGGAATAACCATGTGCATCATCTTTACGATAATCAAGAAAACAATCGGACTGCGCGTTGCGCCAGCCGAAGAAATTGCCGGTATGGATATTACCGAACACAACATCGAAAGCAGCTATGCAGACTTCATGATTTCTACGGCAGTAGCAACTGATCCCGCATCCAAGGATGCTGAGGCAGTTCCCGCCAATGTGGCAATTCCTGTTGTAAACAATTCAAAGCCCGGCGCTAAGATGACAAAAATTACAATCATTACCAATCAGAACAAGCTTACAAGGCTTCACACCGCTCTTGACAGCATCGGCATTACAGGCCTTACGGTTACCAATGTTCTCGGTCATGGTATGCAAAAGGGACATACGGAATATTACCGCGGCGCTCCTGTAACAATAAAACTGCTTCCCAAAGTTCAAGTTGATATAATCGTATGCAAAATACCGCCGCAAACCGTCATTGACACCGTGAAAAAGGTATTGTATACAGGAAATGTGGGCGATGGCAAAATATTCGTTTCGGATATTGAAAATGTCGTTAAAGTCCGCACGGGAGAGCAAGGATACGACGCTTTACAGGATAATGAATAACCTGTAAACGTTATTGCTGACATTACATTAGTTAAAAGCGGCTGGGTTCCAGCCGCTTTTTTTACAAGCATAGGCTGTGTGTAAGCGCTATTTCACTGCCGCTTATACAACATCATTCTTTCTTTAAGGAAAGAGGCCACGGTCATTCTGTTTACGCCGTATATTCTGCCTATCGCGCTTTTTGAAAATTGATCGTCAAGAAGCGCTTTTATATCCTGTTCACGCCCTGAAAGTTTTACATAAGAAGATTTCCTGCCGCAAGGCCTGCCCAAAACTTTGCCTTCGGCGCGTTTGCGCGCAAGAGCTTCCTTTGTTCTTTGAGAGAGCAACTCACGTTCAATTTCAGCCGACAAGCCAAAGGCAAATGCCAAAACCTTTGATTGAATATTGTCACCTAACCTGTAATTGTCTTTTATTGTCCATATTCTTACTTCATTCATCATTAACTGGTTAAGTATCGACATGATCATAAAAAGATTTCTTCCAAGCCTTGATAATTCCGAACAAATAATTAAATCGCCGGATTTTACTTCTTCCAGAAGCGAACCCAAGCGTCGCTTGTCAAGCGTTTTACATCCGCTGATAGTTTCTTCAATCCATTCATCAATAATTAAATTATTTTTTTCACAAAATCGTTCAATCTCGAACCGTTGATTATCAACTGTTTGTTTGTCAGTGCTGACTCTAATATAGCCATATGTCATGCTATACCTCCAAAATTATTATGACCTGCCTAAAAAGGTCTTTTTACTTATCGTCTAAAAAGCGGTTCAAATAATACTTTTTTGATTTGTATGGAAAACAAGCGTGTTAAACTTTAATTTTTGTTTCAACAATAGCGATAAAAAAAATAAATGATACCATACGTTATGCCGATAATAAAATGGGGGTGTACCATTAAAAATTTGACAATTTTTATTTGCGCGTTGTTTATAACAACTGCATTGTATGCGCAGGAAGAAGAAGTAACCGTAAAAATCCATAACTTTGCATGGGGAACAAGCCTTGAAGCGTTTAAAGCAAAAATGGGTAATCCTGTCCATGTCGAAACGGCCAACGGTTTTCAATCATTAGTTTATAAAGATATATCTGTAGCGGGGTATCGCGCGTTTATGGTCGTGTATTTTTCCAAAAAGGGACTGGAAGGCGGAGCCTATTATTTTGACACCAATAATCCTGAAGAATTGATGAAGTGCTATACCGCCGTACAAGATGATCTTGTTACGCTATACGGCGATACTCCTCCTTCGGCGGGACGTTTGGAAAAATTACTCTCAGAAATGCGGGTTTATGAATCTTGCTGGGAATTACCAAGCGGATATATCCACTTAAAAGTCAACACGCGCAAGAGCGATCCCGTTACCCTTTGGATTTCGTTCCCAACGCTTACAAAAATGTTAGATGGCAATTCATAGGGAAAATTCTACCACGAACCACACGAACTACTACACGATGTATGCCCAAAGAATTTATTTAGTACAGTCAGGGCAGGCTGCGCATGGCAAAAACTCTGGGAGAACCCGCCTCCGAGCCTTTCCCTGACCACTTAAATGCGAAATCACGATAAATTTATAAATACTTAACTCATTTATTACTTTTTTCTTAATGAACAAAAATTACTCCTTTATCGCATTTAAGTGGTCAGGGACGTTTATTCTCTGAATTTTCTTTGTTTTATTCCAAAGTCTCTCCGGCGGAGAACCCACAGAAGATGTTTTTGCCATGCGCAGCCTGCCCTGACTGTACTCAAGGATTTTATTCGGCATACATCTTCTAGCGGTAATAGGCATTTTTCGAATATCGTTCTACTAAACGCATATTTGTAGTAAATATCTTCGCTCTCGCTTCGCTCTGGTTCGTGTGGTTCGTGGTTAAAAAAAAATAGTTATCTGCCCACCGCCCACACCACGCCGCCGCTAATTACTGCCGTTACCGGAATCGCTATTAGCGTAAAAGTTTTCCAACTACGCTGGATCGTTGTCTATTGAAGAAAAGTCCTGCGCATAGGCAGCCGGCGAGGAAAGCGAGAAGAAGAAAAAGTATAGGGCGAAAACGATTAAATATTTCATTCAAATTTAAATCTCCTTACGAAAGAGTTCACACCAAGGAATGATAAAAAGGAAATAAGGGAAATATGATATAACCTGAAGAAGAGGGAAGATAGCGAGCAATTTTTCCCCTTGCCCCTTATATTACTAAAGTAATGAAGGAGCAAATAAGGGGCGATTATGGCGTTAAAAAAGATCGGAATGTGTTCCAAGCCGGGAAAAAGTGACTTTATTTTCATCAGCTTCATAAAGCAGCAAAACATCATTTAGGGCGTGGCACTCGGTATATTTCGCAAGATTACCGGAAAGGTTATGTGGGCGGCAATGCTCCGGCAAGGGCATTTCAAAGATTATGTCAATCATCACATCATAAACGGCATCCATATCATAGCGGCGTTTTTGCGCCAGTTTCAGGTCTTTTTTAAATTGGTTGATAAAATAAAAGTCAAGCATTAGTTACAAGCCGAGGATTTCTTTCAGTTTTTCTTTTGCACCTGTTTTTGTTTCTCCCGGCTTAAAGTGGTTCCATTTAACCTTTTTTTTGCCACTCATAATATCGCTTGTTTCTTGCAGGGCCGCCATAGTTGCGGCATTGAAGGAATTTTCCCGAGGCTCAGCATAGTTACCGCCAGAGGGGGCCGATTTTGCTAAAACAGGCGTTTTTTGATTATCCATATTTTCAATATATTCATTTTAAGGGGAAAATACAAGCCCATTTTTTCTTTCTTTTCTTCTCTTTTCTTTTGCAAGGCAGGGTATCTGTTATTAAAGTGAAAAAGCCTTATCAAAAGACTGGGATACGCCTGAAGAGGATAAGGCATGGGCAAATGCTAGTGTTACATATTAAAAAGTACCACTGTGAATAACATTAATTTATTGTCAGTGGTAGAAAGATGTATGCCCAAGGAATTTATTCAGTACAGGCGGGCAGGCTGCGCACGCTGTAAAAACTTCGTAAGAGTCCGCCTACGAGCCTTTCGGCGACTAAACAGCGGTGGGTAGAAAGCTTTATCTATGGTACGTCGCCGAACATTTTTTCTCTGAATTTTCTTTGTTTTATCCCCAAGTCTCTCCGGCGGGGAACGCCCGAAAGATGTTTTTACATCGCGCGCAGCCTGCCCGCCTGTACTCAAGGATTTATTGGGCATACATCTTATGGCGCTAATTAGCATTTTATCACTTCGTGATCTTTGTCTCTTCGTGATCTTTGTGAGAAATATTATGGATAAATTCCAAATTGTTCGTGTGGTTCGTGGTTAAAAAAAAATAGTTATCTACTCACCGCCCAAACCACGCTGCCGCTAATTACCGCTGTTACCGGGATCGCTATTAGCGTAAAAGTCTGCCAAAACTTTGAGCTTTGCGCGTATCTCGCCGATAAGGCTGACTGCTTCTTGTAAGTTTCTGACATTGCGGTTAGTTGTTTCCGTAAGTCCGCCAGTAAGTTCTCTTGCTCTTTGATTGTGTTCTCGTAGTTGTTTATTAATTCCGCGCTCGCGTTCAAGTTCTTCTTCAAGTCTTCCAATAGTTTCTGCTGCTCTTGCGTGTTGGTTAGCGTATCGTTTATCAAGGATTCCAGTGTTTGCAAATCGTTGTCTATTGAAGAAAAGTCCTGCGCATAGGCAGCCTGCGAGGAAAGCGAGGAGAAGATACAGAATAGGGCGAAAACGACGAAATATTTTGAGAAAAAATTTATTTTCATTCAAAGTGCGCTCCTTATGTCATTCATCAGTATTTATCACGCTCCCAACCCCAATCTCTCATGGAATTTTTATATGAATCCCAATCCCTCCTTGTTTTTATTGTCGTAAAGTCAAATTCCTCAATGGGGCATAATTTTCTATATGAATGATCTGATGTACTATGCAAAACGCCATCTGGAAACAAAAAAGGATCGGGGGCATTTAGCCGACTTTCTTTTGAACTACGCCTAATAGTTAAATTATTTGAGTGTTTTTTATATATATCTATCATTTTTTCATCATATTGAGCTTCTTCTAAATCAAATTTTTCTTTGGGTTGATTAACTTGTCTTCCATTCCAGTAATATTCCTCAATCCGCCAAATTATATTTTTGTTAATGGCGCATAACTTACCGCCTAAATAATCAATTTCATGATAATTTTCTTTTGTAATTACAGTCGCTACTTCCAATCTGATATTTGTTTTATGAATCTCATGTAGAATCATCAATTGTGCGTCTCGTAATATTTTTGCATTTGTTTCATCAATACCAAATTCCTTGCTGATTTCTCTAATCGTTAAGCCACGAACAGATAAAAGAATGGTATCAATATAATTGCCAAGGATTTCCAGTTTTTCCACCGTCATATTTACGCCTGTCGTATTCAGGCATACATGAATATTGTTTTTATGTAAATATTTAATATATTCAAGCAATTCATCAGTTTTATCCCAAAACACCATAGGTTCGCCGCCGGTAAGCGTTAAGCGCACGGAGCCATTATATTTAATCAAAGAAGATATATTCTTTTTCCATATGTCTATATGCTCTTTCATATTTTCGCTTCCTGTAAGACCAGAATGACAAATTGGACACTTAAAATGGCATTTCCACGTAATGGCGTATGAAATGCTAATTGGCGGATATTTCATGGTTTATCATATTTTATTTCGTATCTAATTGATTCGCGCCAAATCCGTTCAAAATATTCGGAATAAAGTTTACCCCCCTTGGTCATTTCATTAGATTTTTCCTCTTTATCACCGTGATACAATTCAAATTCATAGGTTATGGAAGACTGATTTGATTGTACTCCCAAAATATACGGGCCAATAAAAATCATATTATCTACACGAAAATACAAGTCCTGCGGAGTACCTTCATAACGGCGAATTTTGATGTTATTTCGCTGGTTCTCAGGTAAATTTGCCCACCATTCTACCAGTTCTTTATTTTTATTTAAATGGCGAATTTCTTTTTCAGAGGGCAATAATATTCGCATCTCCATACCATGCGTTAGGCGATTTAACAATTCATTTTCTATATTTAGCCGCAATGAATGAAGACTGTCCTGTGTCATAATATCAATTTTCATTGCATATTTTTCTATGTAGCTGTTAACTTTTTCATTTTTATCACATCGATTTCTATATATCATTACCAGCCCCCATCTGATAAAAAAATACCCCTAACAGAAGTAAAATAATCTGACCAAAATAAAACAATCTTTTTCTTAAATCTTGATTATTCATAATACGCCTCCGTTATCCGCTTGCCGTATTATGGCAAATTTTCCAGCCCCATACAGGACTGTTTTTTTGTTTTTGTATGTTAACGCCGCTATTACCAACACTGTCGGCAATAGCGGCGTTTGTTTTACTGTTCCCAGCCTTCATCGGACAGGGTGTTAATTTCATCATAATAACCGAGGGTGGAATTGCGGCTTTTTAGTGTACCAGAATTACGGTAGACAGCATGACCTTGATTACTTGAGGTAATATTTGCATTATCCCCAGTTCCGCCATAAATAATTCCACTGATACTACTTCCTGAAGCAGCTCGCTTAATAAAACTTGAATCACTAGCTACAAATACGCCTCCACCAAGAGGTGCACCACCACCAATAGTTATATTTTTTGAGATTGTTCCTCCTTCCATTCTTCCTGTTGAACTACCTTCTATACACATACCAGCACCTGAACGAAAAGCCGAATTAATCTTGTTATCGCTAATTATTCCTCCTCTAATAGTAATACTGCCTTGGTTTCCAACATATATTCCTCCTCCTCTTAAAGCGTTGCTATAATAACTGGAAAGAATACCGTTTACATTCCCAGTGACTTCACAACCATCATTCATTTCCAAAATACCACCATTTACCCATACGCCACCGCCATAGTTCGAAGTATTTGTATTCAAAGTAATTTTTGAACCAGAATTAAGAATCATTTTACCCCCTTTCCCAACTTGAATGAGAGCGCAATTATTCGTACTCATCCCTTTGAGTACAATACTTTTTAATACCAGCGTAATATTGTTATCCACTGAAAAAAGATGCCCAACACTTTCAAGCTGAATTGATTTGACATCCGCTGAACTCGCGCTGCGGATAATAACGGTAATATTCCTGCCCATAGTAGCAACCGTTGTAGGCCCCATATAAACATTGCTACTCATGGCAATGTCATATACCGTCCCATCGCCAGCATTATTGGCTATATAAGCCAGTTTTTCTGCAACGGTATTGCCCGGTGGATTTTCACCTTGAGGAGGATCGGGCTGTATAACCCATTGCGCGTACAATGTAACATTCGCATTTACAGTATATGCCGCACCTTCCGCATAACTTGTACCTGAACCATTTACGTTGGTATTCCACCCTTCAAACGTTTTCCCCAAATAGCTCATGCTCTCCTGCCCCGGCAAATTTATTACCGTTCCCGGGTCTACACTCTGCGCTGTTGGCGCTGTACCGCTTGCCCCGTTAGCGTTAAATGTAACAGTAAATAAATCCTGCCACTTTGCGTAAAGCGTTATATTTCCCGTTACATTAAACGTCTGCCCCGCCGTATAATTTGTCCCTCCGCCGTTGATTTGGGAATTCCAGCCTATAAACTTTTTCCCCGTATAGGCCAAGCTTCCCTGATCCTGCACGATAACTTCCGTATTGGGATCAACCGTTTGCGGTTGCGGTACCACCCCGCTTCCCCCGTTGGCGTGATAAGTAACGGTATATTGAACCTCGCTTAGCCATTTGGCGTATAAAGTTACATCGGCGGTTACAGTGTATGTCGCCCCCGCAAGGTAGTTCGTCCCACCTCCCGTATCAAGCGTGTTCCAGCCGCTGAATATTTTGCCGCTTTTGCTGAGCGTACCCTGTCCGGGGATGGTAACGCTTATCCCCCTGTAGACCGTTTGCGGTTGCGGAACTGTCCCGCTTCCGCCGTTGGCGTGATAGGTAACGGTAAATTGCGGGGTATTTACGTCAAACCATTGGGCGTAAAAAACCATGTTTTTGGTAACCGTAACGGAAGCCCCGACGGCGTAAATTGTCCCGCTCCCGCTTGTGCTTTCACTCCAGCCTACAAATATATCCGTCCCCTTGCTTAAACCCCCTTTATCGGGAAGATTTATAACCGTGCCGGCGTTTACCGTTTGCGTTTCAGGCGGCGTTCCAGTCGCGCTGTTGGCGTTAAATGTTACGGTATGAGTGTCGGGCGGTTTTTCCCCGTGAAAAAGAGTCGCCATCAAATCACAACCTAAAAATGTTATACCTATAACCGTTATCAGAATAAAAAACCCTATCCGCCGTTTTGTCATTTTATGCCTCCTTAAAATTTGACTGAATACGCCAATTGAAAAGCCAAAGCGCCGTTATCTGAAACTGGAGTTTGAACAATTTTAAATCGCGCGTTGTCCATAACATCCGCTACACGCGGCGCGCGGTTGTAGATAAACGGCCTTACAAAACCGTAAACTAATGTTAATCCCGCTACCGCGACTCCCGCAGTCGCTGGAACGCCGACCATCGGATTGTCCCAGTCTAGCATTGTCGCCTCTACGACAAAAAGCCCAGCCGCGACCGCGTAACCCGCCGTAATAGTAATACCGCCGCCAATGTCGCCTTCAAGGTACGAGCCAAGGCCGAGCAAAATGTTTAACGCTCCTGTCCCTGTTTTTTCACCCGCCGTTTTTGGAGGACGGGCTATATTAAGCAATGACATTACAAGGTTGTCCTTAATTATATTTGTCCTATATTGCACTTCCACTTTCCCGCTTTCAACATTTAACACGCGGACTACGATACGGTATCCGGCGTCAATTTCCGTAAGCGAGCCGGATACTATAGACTGCGCCCCAAGCGTGCGCCCGATTGACTGCATTGACGCGTCGCTAACGTCTCCTGACATTTGGAAGTTTAATTCATTGCGCCGAAGATCAATTTCCTTTCTGTCAATAACTTCCAGCGCTCCTGAGTCAACCAGATAAGCGGTCAATTCATCAAGAACATAGGCGGAAAACTTATCGGTTGGCGAATTAAAATTGAGCAAAGCGATTTTAATTCCTTCCGAAAGCCTTCCGTCAATGCGTTCCGCCGCCACCATGAGCGCCGTATCTAACGGAACAGGCTTATTTGCCTGCCCGTAAACGGACAGCGCGGCAAGAAACAAAACAACGGCATAAAATCTTTTTACATTTCCGTACATCTTTTTTCTCCAAAAGTTATATTTGCGTTTATTGCCCGACGGCATTTATTAACAACCCCTATGGGAAGTTTTTACGAATTGTATATGCAACAGTACCTGACACCACTTTTCCCTAGTGTCGTTATGCGACATTTATACGCTATCAATGATGTCTATTGCTAATTGCTAATAGCTAACACTGGTAAAATGCTTATTACCGCTATAAGATGTATGCCTAATAAATCCTTTAGTACAGTCAGGGCAGGGCTGCGGATGGCAAAAACATCTTCTGTGGGTTCCCCGCCGTAGGAGACTTGGGAATAAAACAAAGAAAATTCAGAGAATAAACGTCCGCCGCCTAATAAAAAAAAGATTTCGAAGTATAACGCTAATATATGTTTATTAGGCGGCGGAAGGCTCCGTAGGCGGATTCTCCCAGAGTTTTTGCCATCCGCAGCCCTGCCCTGACTGTACTGAATAAATTCTTTGGGCATACATCGTGTAGTGTGGAGAGGAAAAGTTGACGTGATCGAATTGCTTAGGCAGCAGCTACCGGTGCCTTACTGTTGCATTTTGCATTGTATTCATCAATTGCCCTACAGATTTCTTCATCGTCTTCTTTGGTTAGTTTTTTGCTGACAACCTGTAGTTCATTGTTTCTCAGGACTTCCATAAACCAGTCAAAGTCTACTTCTTCTTTGGTATCTAACCATATCATAATTTTGCCTCCGTTTCAGGGAAATATTTATCCAGTAAGACTTGAGCGTCTTTTTCAAAAACAGCCATTCTTCGCTCGCTTATCAGAACTGCCCCAAGCGTCTTTTCGTAATGGGGGATTAGAGCGGTCTTAGGATCGAAAGCGATAACTCCATTAAAACCTAAATCTTTCTATAATTTACAGCCAAAAGCGGTCAAATTACCGCATACCCCAAGGTATTTCTTTTCTTTGCCGATGTTACACGGCGCACTTTCTATTAAATGCATAAAAATATGTTTTACACGTTTTTCAAGCGATACCATGCCGTGTATAGTTTGCGGTTCTTTCTCGGCAACAAGTTTATACACGTGCTTTTCAGGTTCGGAAAACTCCTGTTTCCAATTAAAAAGCCAGCCGTTTTTCTTGGTTACTTCCTCCAAATCGGCTTTTGTTACGGGCAAGACAAGAGTATTAAGAGTTTCGCCTGTTTCGGCGTTTTCTATTGATTCGGTTATTTTGTCTATTTCAAAGTCAAGCTCCATGTTTTTATTGTATCATGAACAAATAAAACAAACTAGACTGTGATGTACTTATTACCGCTAGAAGATGTATGCCCAATAAAATCCTTGAGTACAGGCGGGCAGCCTGCCCGCCTGTACTAAATAAATTCTTTGGGCATACATCGTGTAGTGTAGTGTGGAGTTATTAATATCATTGTTTGTAATATATTCATTATCTACTAGTTCGTATTGGTTCGTGTGGTTCGTGGTAAAAATTCTTCTTTATTATACAGTTCTACTCTATCGTTCCGCCGCCGACAACAATATCCCCATCATACATAACAACCGCCTGCCCCGGAGTAATCGCGCGTTGAGGCGAATCAAATTCAATGTGCAAATTGTCTTCCCCTGTTTGTTCTGCCGTCGCGCTTTGGGCGGTTTGCAAGTAGCGGGTTTTTACCATTACGCGTAACGGTTTTTTTAAGTCTTCACAGGCGATAAGGTTGATGTTTTTGGCGGATAGCGATTTGCGAAAAAGAGCGTCGTCTGCGCCAAGCGTAACGGTATTTGCGGCGGTTGACTTTGATGTTACATAAACAGGATAATTGGCGGCGACGCCCAATCCGCGCCTTTGCCCGATTGTGTAGCGGATAAGGCCTTTGTGCGTGCCTATTTTTTTCCCTTCTATGTCGATAATGTCGCCTGGCGGGTATGTTTTACCTGTGTAGTTTTCGATAAAATTGCCGTAATCGCCGTCAGGGACAAAACAAATGTCTTGGCTCTCCCCCTTTGCCGCGTTTACAAACTTTTTATCTTCAGCGATTTTACGCACTTCATTTTTGGAAAGTCCGCCAAGAGGGAAAAGGGAGCATTGAAGCTGTTTCTGGGTAAGGCAATAAAGCACATAACTTTGATCTTTTTTTTCATCTAACGCTTTTAAAAGCAAATATCTGCCGCTTGCATCTTTAGCTGTACGCGCATAGTGACCTGTAACAAGATAGTTAAAATCAAGCTGACGCGCGCGAAGAAGGAGCAGGTTAAATTTTATATGGCGGTTACATTCAATGCAGGGATTAGGGGTCGCGCCTTGTTCGTAAGTTTCTATAAAATGGCGGATAACCTGTTTGTCAAATTCTTCGGTAAAATTTAGGACATAGTGATCCATGCCCAAACTGAAAGCCACGTTTCTTGCGTCATTTACGTCCGCAAGCGAACAACATCTGCTTTCGCCCTTGTAAAGTTTAAGCGTTATGCCAACACATTGAAAATCCTTCTCAAGCATGAGGGCGGCGGCGACAGAACTGTCAACGCCGCCCGACATGGCGATTACCGCTTTTTCTGCCATATTTAACTTAAAACTGAAACCGCCGCGTTAACGGCTATTCCCGTTTCCACGATTAATAATTTTGCGCTTTAATCTGAAAATACGCCTTGGGGTGTTTGCACACGGGGCACGCATCCGGAGCTTTCTTGCCAACGATAATGTGTCCGCAGTTGGAACACTGCCAAACTTGGTCGCCGTCTCGCGAAAACACTAAGCCGCCTTCGACATTGGCAAGCAGTTTGCGGTATCGCTCTTCATGCTCTTTCTCAATTTTGCCGACCATTTTAAATAATTCGGCAATATGGTCAAAGCCTTCTTCTTTGGCGGTTTTCTCGAAACCTGCGTACATATCAGTCCATTCATAGTTTTCACCGTCCGCTGCGGCTTTAAGATTGTCGGTGGTCGGCGGAACATTATCGTTATGCAAAAATTTAAACCAAATTTTCGCGTGTTCCTTTTCGTTAAAAGCAGTCTCACGGAAAATCGCGCCTATCTGCTGATAGCCTTCTTTTTCCGCTTTTGAAGCAAAATACTGATACTTAACATGCGCCTGGGATTCGCCGGCAAACGCAGCCTGTAAATTTTTCTCTGTCTTTGAACCTTTTAATTCAGCCATAATATTCTCCTTTAAATTAAATGGATTTGTCCGTAAACTTCAAGCTTGTTTTACGAACAATTTCAGTATAAGATAAAAAGACAATGTAGACAAGCTAAATTTATTTAATCTTCTTTATAAACAAATTCGCCGCTTCAATTCCAAAAACAACTATTGCCGTTACAATCGCTCCCGCGATTACTACGCCTAAAATTACAGCCGCCATCGTGCGTTTTTTACTGACGCCCAGTATCCATGCGCCAAGCGTTCCAGTCCATGCGCCCGTTATGGGCAGGGGAATCGCTACAAAAATAGCGATGCCAAGCCATCCCCATTTTTCAAGTTTTTCCGAAAGTTTATTACGCGCTTTTTCAACAAAATGATTAAAAAAACTTTTATACCATCGAAAACCTTTATCTTCGCTCTCGCCATACAAAAATTTGTGTATGGTCGCGAGAAATATCCAGCAGACAGGAGCGACAAGGGCGTTCAATACTACGGCAAATAGATAAGCCCAATACCAGTGAATGCCATTCGCAATCGCAAACGGAATCGCGCCGCGCAGTTCGGAAATAGGCATAAAAGACAGAAACGCGGTAATTGATAATATTAATGGAACGCCCATTAATTATTCCAAAGGGAAGGCGGATATACGCCGGAAGATGTTAATTCTTCAATTTTTTTAATTGCAGCCTCTTTGTCTTCCTTGTATGTTACTCCAAACCAGTTTGAACCGGCAGAGAGGACTTTAACTTTGACACTGCCATGTTTAATAAAATAATCCACGGCTTTGGGAATAAAACATTCACTTTTAATCTGTCCTTTAACATCCGCTACGAAAGTTTTTAAGAATTCATCAAAATATTTTTTATATTCTGGCAGCAAATCAGGTGAAAAGCCCCAAAAATTCATTGATACCGGAGTATCGGGAGCAAGCTCACGGATTGAACCGTCAGGCGCGGTGTTAAAAATGCGCCCGTTTTTTTGTTCGATGGCGGTCAATTCGTCCACGCTGACTAGATAACCGTTTTCAATTCCACAAACGCCGCGCGTTACAGTTCCCTGCGGACTGAGCGTTTTATCAAGGCGGTAAGGCACAATCGAAGAAACATTGGCGTCAGATCCGAGAAGATGTTTTCCCATAACGGCAAACGCTTCCCTGCCGTAAAAATCATCGGCGTTTATTACAGTGAACGGCGCGTCAATCTTATCCGCAGCGCAGAGCAGGGCGTGTCCCGTTCCCCATGGCTTGCTTCTTCCCGCTTCCTGTGCGGCGCGGAAAATATCAGGCGGTATCAAACTGTCAGGGTCTTGAAAAGCAAGAGCGCTATTTACCCTTGAACCCATCCGCGCCAATACCAGATCGCGAAAATCTTTTTCTATATCATGGCGAATAATAAAAACTATTTTTTCAAACCCCGAATTAACCGCGTCATACACGGAATAATCAAGCAGTACTTCGCCGTTTTTTCCGAGTTTATCCATCTGTTTAAGCCCGCCGTAACGGCTTCCCATACCCGCCGCAAGCACGACTAAAATAGGTCCTTTCATATTTGCTCCTTATTTTTATTAATTTTAGTATATGTTAAAAATGAAAAAGTGTCAAAATCTTCGGTATTGGACAATTGCCAGCAAGCTGTATCTATTTCCGGAAAAAAAGCGTCCCCATCATACTGTTTATGAATCACCGTCAATTCAATTTTGTCCGCCAGCTTAAGCGCCTGCCTGTAAACCGTCTCTCCGCCGATGATGAATATTTTTTCATAGCCTGAACAATTCTCAACGCCTGCGGACAGGGAGGGAAAAATTTTTACATCCTTATGGAGAGGAGTGTCAGCAGTCATTGTCCGCGAAACAATAACATTCAACCGCTCCGGAAGCGGTTTTACAGGCAAAGACTCCCACGTCTTCCTTCCCATAACGCAAGGCCACCCCTTAGTCAGTTTCTTAAACCGTGCCATGTCTTCCTTAATCACCCACGGCATAGCATTATCTTTCCCAATAACCCTATTCTCTGCCATCGCCGCAATAATAATTATTTCCTGTGGAGTATTTTTTTCCATTCTATTACACCGCAATATCAAACTTAATCGCCGGGTGCGGATCATACCCTTCGATAACCGAATCACCGTAATGCCAATCAAAAATAGAAGTGAATTTATCCGTCTTTATTCGCGGCAGAACTTTTGGATAGCGCTCTATTTGCGCGCGAATACCTTCGAGATGGTTCACGTAAATATGCGTATCGCCTAAAAAGCCGATTAACTTGCCTTCGCCAAGACCCGCTTCTTTCGCAAGCAGGTGTAAAAGACATCCGTAACCGGCAATATTAAAGGGCAGTCCCAAAGCGACATCGACGGAACGCTGGTTCCAAAGAAGGTTCACTTTGCCGTCAATTACCGTTACCTGAAAAGCGTAATGGCACGGCGGCAGCGCCATGCGTGGAAGGTCAATTGGGTTCCACGCGCTTACAATCATGCGCCTGTTATCAGTATTTGTTTTAAGAGTTTGCACCAGCATACCAAGTTGATCGATACCCTGTCCCTGCGCGGGAACGTTATGCGCCGTATACTTTGCGCCGAAATTGCGCCACTGCCAGCCGTAAATTGGGCCAAGTTCGCGCTCATTCATCATTTTTGCCTTTGTCTCGTCATCATTACCGTAAGCAACCACGTCAGAACTGCACCACTCATCCCAGATATGGTTATTTCTCTCTTTAAGCCACTCTTTGTCGGTAATGCCGCGAATAAAAAACTCCAATTCAGACGCAATCAGACGAAAAGGCGTTTTTTTTGTAGTCAGCAAAGGAAACCCCTCCGCCATATCATGTTCAAACATAGCCCCGGCAATAGTTAGAGCGTCAACCCCGGTACGGTTAGATTTACGAGTACCGCTATTAAGAATTTTTTGAACTATATCAATATACGCTTTCATTTTTAGTACTTATAGTTTATACTCAACTTTTATTACGGGCAAGCGTTAATAAGGAATAATTCATGAAGAGTAGCATAGGGAGTGGGGAGTAGGGAATGGGGAGTGGGGTTGTTGTTATTAATCTATGCGTGGGCTTCACGATAAGTTTAGGGACAGAGATCCCTGATCCCCTCTTTGTGATCTTGGTGTGAAAATCTTTACAATAAATTCGTAATACGCTAATATTTACTATGGACAAAAAACTACTAGAGTGGTCAGAAGAAGAGCGTAAACAGGTTTTTAAGTGCAGGGTATTCTCTGTTTGGGAATCTGTTTGCAAACCGCCGGCGCAGAAAAATGGCAAATCTCATGTTTTCTCGGTTATTGAGGCGAAGGACTGGGCTATTGTTGTGCCTGTTATCGAAAGCGTAAATGGAAAGCAATTTGTCATGGTTAGGCAGTGGCGGCATGGAGCGCGAAGTTTAAGCCTTGAATTTCCCGGCGGCGTTTTTGAAGAGGGGGAAAATCCAAAAGATGCGGCAATTAGGGAACTGCGCGAGGAGACGGGATACGTTCCGCAGAAGATAAAAAAGATAGGGGAATTCAGCCCCAACCCGGCGATAATGTCCAATAGAGTTCATTTTTTTCTCGCGGAAGAACTGACAAACTGCGGCAAACAATCGCTTGACGAAGACGAGTATGTCGAAGTTGTTTTAGTAAATGCCGATGACGTAATTCAAGGCATGGGAAAAGAGCCGTACATTCACGCGCTAATGGCTTCCGCCTTGGCTCTTTATAATAAATATTGTTAAATAAATTTTACCACGAACCACACGAAACAGGATCGAAGATATCTACCACGAACCACACGAACAAGGAGCGAACAAAGAAAGTAGCGAGATTTACTACAGTTATGCGCGTAGTAGAAATCCAAAGGGATCAGGGGTTTTTGTCCGAAAGCTTAGCATGAGACTTCACGATAAGATAACAAACAAAAACCCCTAATTCCTTTGCTCTCGCCTTACGCGTTTATCAATAGTAAACGCTAATCCCTCTTGGTTCGTGTTGGCTTGCCTGACCACTCTGGAGTGGTCAGGTGAATGTGGTTCGTGGTAAATTCTTCCCTTCTTTGTTCGTGGTCAGTTTTATTTGTTGGTAGGACTCCACATGCCTTGACGCTTTTCACCGCTTAGGGGGGGGATGTCCAACACCATACCGGGTTCAATCAAATTGGGATTCGCGGGTTCGGGCATTTTATCCTTATTGGCGTCATATAGCACTTTCCATTTCCATGGATCTCCGTAGACCCACGAATAACCGGCGATAGTCCATAAACAATCTTTTTCTACTCTCCATGTTCTGACAGTATACTGATTTGGCAATGTGCCGGATGGCGCAGGTTTAGCGGGAGTTGTCGTGACCTGTTTGTTGGATTGAAACGCCGTAAAAATTTCAATTGCTTTAATGGCGGAATCAATAGAATCGTTCCAGTTTTCGTCAGTACGGGCGCTTACCGCGTTTTCATATTGTGTCTTTCCTTCAATGAAATTATTCGGAAACTTTGTATCAAACTTGTTATCACTTGCCCATTTCATCAAACGCTCAGCTTCGGCTACAAGCTGATTGGAAACATACTCGTCGGAAAGTACCGCATAACGTATCGCTTCTTGGGCAAAACCGGCGGAAGCTTCATAATCGCCGTAATCATAGGTTTCCGCAGCCATTTTATTTAGTTCAAGGCTGCGAAGGTAATATTCATTCCTGCTTATGTTGGTGAGAATTGCCAATTCATTATCATCCCCCGCTGCTGCAAAATACGCAACCGAGCTATAAGAGGGAATAATTACATCCATTTCAGGAAGATCATACTGGGCAAACGCTAAGACTGTAAAAAACATTGACATTATCAATACAAATAAAACTTTACGGTTCATCTTGAACCTCCTTCTATTATTTTTTCAGCCTCTACGGCCGTTTCACTACTTTCTCCAATTTTTTCTCCGGCTATCTTCATCGCTTCCTCGGCTTTTTTGCGTTTTTCTTCGGTCTCTTTTCTGGCAATAGCGTAATTCGCTTCAGCATCTACAAATGCCAATGCGGCTTCCGAGTATTTTCCCTCATCATAAAAACCTTTTGCGTCTTCAAGTAAGGTCTCTCCTTTACGGAATGTCTCACGGGACGCGATATTTGCCTTGTCGGCTACAGCCAATTCCCTTTCTTTTGAAGCGGCTTCTTTGCGTTCTGAGGAATAGGCCGTCCATCCGTTTGAAAGCACAAGATTGTAACGAAGCTGGGCTTCTTCCGCATTGGCAAGAGCGGTTTTTTTATCTCCTGCGTCATAAGCGTCAATGGCCGACTTGGCTGTCGCATCCGCCTTTATAAAATTATCAGCGTCATAATTTGTAAAACCACGGTTTAAAATTTCCTGCCTTACTAAAAATGTTTTGCCTCCGGTTAAAAGGGTTTTATATTCATCCAATGCCGAAGCTGCCGTGTCTTTGGCTCCGTAATAATCTTCAGCTTTATATTTTTCCTGCGCTGAAAGGGCTAAATCATCCGCCTTTTTTAAGTACTGCGGAAAAACATCAGTAAAGCCGGTAGCGATTAATTCTTCCCTGACCGCCATCATTTCATCTTCCTTTGCCTGAGCATAAAGCGGAATGGCTTGTTTAAAGAGCGCGTTATAACCGTCTTCTGCGGCTTTATAAGAAGCGTCATCATTTGCCGACTCATATTGTTTCTCAGCTTCTGCCCATTCAGTTGGGAAATAAGTGTTACTGTCAAAATCCATTGCCTGTTTCCTGGCTTGATCCGCTTTATTCTTTGCCTCGTTTGAAACTGCCGGAACCGGAATAGGCTCTTCTTTTTTAGGCGTTGTTTTACAGGAAATACACATCAATGTAATTGTTGACAGTGTTAATAGAACAAAAAAAATCTTTCTTTTCATTAGTCCCTCCTTACCGGGAACAATTTTCAAGTTTACCGGTACAGTATACATTAAATATATCACTTTTTCAAGCTGATTTTTTAATATTTTCATGCTATTCTTTACTAAAATTTTATAATAAAGAGGATTTATTTTATGGATAATTTCAGTTATGAAGTGGTAAAGCATTTTGGGGTAATTTCCCAAGAAAAAAGCGGCTGGCAAAAAGAGCTAAATCTTGTGTCTTGGAGCGGCAGAACGCCCAAACTTGATATCAGGGATTGGGCTCCCGGACGCGAAAAAATGGGCAAAGGCGTCACCCTTACGCAGGCGGAAGCGGCTGAACTGGCAAAATTGCTGGTTTTAGCCATAGATAAACAAGAATAAATAGATAAATAAGAATAGTTAAAAGGCTATTGCCGAAATTTCAGCAATTTGGTATTTTATAGTTGTCTGATTTATATAAAAGTCAGGCCAAATTTTTTAATATATGCCGAATGAACATAGTTTGATTATCGGCAATAAAAGGAGATGTATATGGCAAAACAGTTAATGTTCAACGAAGATGCCCGGCGTAAGTTGCTTGCCGGAGTTGAGCAAATTTCAAAGGCCGTCAAAGTAACGCTCGGCCCTAAGGGACGGAATGTCCTTTTGGACAAAAAATTCGGCGCCCCCACGGTAACTAAAGACGGGGTTTCAGTGGCAAAAGAAGTGGAACTTGCCGACCCATACGAAAATATGGGGGCGCAGTTACTGAAAGAAGTAGCCACCAAGACAAACGATGTCGCCGGAGATGGAACAACGACAGCGACAGTATTGGCTTATTCGCTGGTAAAAGAAGGACTCAAGTCCGTCGCCGCCGGTATGACCCCAATCGAGCTAAAGCGCGGTATCGACAAAGCGGTGGAAATCGCTGTCGATGAAATCAAGAAAAATTCCAAACCTATTAAGGATAAGGAAGAAATCTCTCACGTCGCGTCTGTATCAGCCAACAACGACAGCGAGATTGGAAACACAATCGCAGACGCTATGGAAAAAGTCGGCAAAGACGGAGTTATCACCGTGGAAGAAGCCAAAACAATGGAAACTTCCATCGAATTTGTAGAAGGCATGCAGTTTGACCGCGGATACATTTCAGCTTATTTCGTAACAGACCGCGACACCATGACAAGCGTCTACGAAGACGTTTATATTCTTATCCACGACAAAAAAGTTTCAAGCATGAAGGATATGCTCCCCTTGCTGGAAAAAGTCGCCCAAAGCGGCAAGCCCCTGCTCATCATCGCCGAAGACTGTGACGGCGAAGCCCTCTCAACCTTGGTTGTGAACAGCCTGCGCGGAACCTTGCGCACCTGCGCGGTAAAAGCCCCCGGTTTTGGCGACCGCAGAAAAGCCATGCTGGAAGACATCGCCATTCTTACAGGCGGCGAAGTAATTTCCGAAGAACTCGGCCTCAAACTTGAGAACACCGATCTTTCACAGCTTGGCAAGGCGAAGACCGTAAAAATCGATAAGGATAACACCACGATTATTAACGGTTCCGGCAAACAGAAAGACATTCAGGACAGAATCGCGCAGATTAAAGCGCAAATTGAAGATACCACAAGCGACTACGACCGCGAAAAATTACAGGAGCGGCTTGCAAAACTCGCGGGAGGCGTTGCGGTTATCAATGTAGGAGCGGCTACCGAAGTCGAGCTTAAAGAGAAAAAACACCGCGTTGAAGACGCCCTGTCCGCGACCCGCGCCGCTATCGATGAAGGCATTGTCCCCGGCGGCGCTATCGCATTGATTCAGGCAAGTCTCGCGCTTGACAAGTCAGACACTTCCAACCTTACCGACGATGAAAGAGTCGGCTTTAAAATTGTAAAACGCGCCCTAGAAGAGCCAATCCGCCAAATCGCCGAAAACGCCGGTCTTGACGGCGCAGTCATCTCTGAAAAGGCAAAGAACGAAAAGAAGGGCATCGGTTTTGACGCCGCCAAGATGGAATGGGTTGACATGCTGAAAGCCGGTATCATTGACCCGGCAAAAGTAACCCGCTCGGCGTTACAAAA
Source organism: Treponema sp. R80B11-R83G3 (assembly GCF_054786115.1). Classification (NCBI taxonomy): domain Bacteria; kingdom Pseudomonadati; phylum Spirochaetota; class Spirochaetia; order Treponematales; family Treponemataceae; genus Treponema; species Treponema sp. R80B11-R83G3. Next base: position 70,669 of record NZ_BDHF01000608.1, read on the forward strand.
CGCGGCGTCGATTGCGAGTTTGCTCCTCACCACCGAATGCGCCATTACGGATATTCCTGAGAAGAAGGAAGCTCCGGCAATGCCTGGCGGCGGTATGGGCGGCATGGGGGGAATGGACTACTAGGGATTGGTTTACAAAGAATTTCTACCACGAACCACACGAACCAGAGCGAACCTAGAGAGCTAAGATATTTTCTACAAATATGCGCGTAGTAGAAATATAAAAGGAATTAAGGGGTTTTTGTCCGAAGGTTAAGCGTGAGCTTTACGATAAGATAACGGACAAAAACCCCTTATTCTTTGTGGTCTTTTTACGGCACTATCAAAAAGCGGTGTCAGGCATTGGTGTGTTGCCAAGAAAAAGTTATCGCTTGACAATATGCCTTCAAGAAATTAAATTAAAAAAAGAGGCAATATAATGGGAACAAAAGTAAAACCCGTCCAACCAACGGAGATAAAAGATAAAAAAATAATATATCAAGTTATACAGGAGATCCGCCGTAAACCGACAGCGGCAGTCCTGAAGCGTCATAAAGCGGAAGAAGAAGCCTTTATGAGGCTTCTTATAAAATGAATAGACGGCAGACAATAAACCTCGAAAACGGCAATATTTATTTTTGGATTGAACAACTCTCATCTGATACCTCATTAGGCGGTTTTTCGTGCCTTATAGATGAATACAACGATTATCTGTTTGATGATGCCCTTCGTTCTCAAAACGACCATATCGCCTTGACATGGCTGTTAAGAGAACGAGCTAACGGTACTATTGTTGCTTATATGTCGCTAATCGCTGACGCAATTAAATTATCAGTATCAGAAAAAGAAATCCACAATCTTAATTACCCTTTTAAGACTATTCCAGCAATGAAAATAGCAAAACTTGCTGTTTCCAATCCGGCACAGAGTAAATATAAAGGACTTGGCACATACATGATCAACAATGCTTTAGCAGTTGCCCGCACTTGTAATCGCCAACTTTTTGCCTGCCGCTTCCTCACTGTAGATGCTGATATAGAACACAATAAAAGCGTTATAGATTTTTACCAAAAAAACGGCTTTGTTCCCAATGCCGAAATGAACGGCAAACGGAACAAAACAATCAGTATGAGAAAAGATATTTTTAGTTAAGTGGGAACAATTCCTAGGTGATGGCAAGATGTATGCTTAAAGACTTTCTTCAATACAGGGAGGTATCCTGTTTTTTGTGTAAATAGATTTTCCATTTTTCCTTACTTCTTAAAAAATCAAATTTCCAGCAGTTTTCTTGCAAGGCTTGTCATAAATACAAGGTAATCCCCCGGCTTTGCCGGGGGACTCAAAGAGTTTGACATTTCAGGGAAGATAAAAGAACCTCCTATCAAGGTGAACCGCCAAAGTTCAAGAGATAGGAGGTACAATGAACGATGTAAAGAGTTTAGCCCATAGCAAATGGGAATGCAAGTATCATGTGGTATGGATACCGAAATGCCGTAAGAAGCAGCTGTATGGGGGAGTGGCAAAATACTTGGGAAGTATATTCCATGAGTTGGCAAGGGAACGCGAGAGCCGGATAGTAGAAGGGCATTTATGCCCTGATCATATCCATATGCTTATCGAAATACCGCCCAAATATGCCGTAGCGCAAGTAATCGGTTATATCAAAGGGAAAAGCGCTATTGCGATAGAGCGGAGATTTGTAGGGATGCAAAAAAACTTCAGCGGACAGAATTTTTGGGCAAGAGGATATTATGTGTCAACAGTCGGACGGGATGAAGCAATGATACGAAAGTATATCAGGGAACAGGAAGCGGAGGACCACCGGCTTGATCAGTTGGAAATGTTCAAGGATAACTAACACCAAAAACCGCCTTTAGGCGGTTCCAGAACGAACCGCTTTGAGCGGTTCACCATTCAAGCCCCCGGCTTTGCCGGGGGTATCTGACTGAAGAGGCGAAAAATGATGAGGACATGAAGCGGCTGCAAAGCATACCCGGCATCGGTCCTGTAGTGGCTTTCGCTTTTACAGCCCATGTCGGGGACGGCAGCAGATTTAACAAGGGGCGCAAGTGAGCAATTATATCGGATTTGTTCCGCGCTTGGATTTTTCCGGGACAATCCAACGGCATGGGCATATAACCAAGCGCGGGAACGCTTATCTTCGAGGTTTGCTGGTGCAAGCGGCCTGGTCGATGACGCTTTGCAAAAAAGGCGGGGCTCTTCATACGCGTTATAAATATTATACGCTATGTCAGGAGGCAAGCAAAAAGAAGACCATAGTTTCGATAGCCCGCAAATTGGCGGAACTCATGTACTCGATATTACGCAATAAAACGGTTTACGAGGCGCGGAAATGGGATGGTCCGAAAAATATTCCGGTTGTTTCGGCCGGACAAACAATGTGTGCTTAAGGAGAGGGAGCGGTCAAGAGGAAAAAACAAAATTCCTCTTGACTAAATCATAGGAGACACCCGTGCGTTTACTACCAACGTTACCGTTAATTTCTCGACCGCAGTTTATACTCTTTATTCATTAAGTTCGAAAAAATAGCATCTCCGCCGCTGAGAACTAATATTGTTGTCTCAAGACCTTCTCCTGTAACAGTATAGTCAGTGCACAAGGTGACTATTACATCTGGATCCGACTTCGATGAACCCTCCATCACCACTTGAATGGTTTTTCCGTTGATTGATTTGAGTTCAAGACCTCTGTTAGATATTGAGTTCGGAGCGGTAAAATAACTGGTAGCTTTGCCGCCGCCTGTAGAATTGTAAAAGCTTATGCCGTCGATATTAGCATTAGTAACATACCAAGAGCCCAGTAATTCTGTCGGCCATGAAGGATTTCCGCTCGATGCTTTGGCAACGGTAACAATTTTTATATCGCTATCAATGCCATTTTTTAAAATGATCACGGTTACGGTTCCGGCGGTGTTTACGGTAACGCCCAAAGACCAATTCGTCCCGCTTCCTGTCAATGCTCCTTTGGCAACAGAGCCTGTTACATTAGTAACGGTTATATCACTTGCGGTTAAACCTGAAACTGCCGCGCTAAAAGTTAAATTGATGGCTGTTGTGTTGGTTGCATTATCAGCTGTTGCTGTATAGGTGGTATCACCGCCGCCCGATCCTTTGGCAACGGTTACAGTTTTTGTTCCGCTTTCAATGCCGTTTTTGGAAATGATCACGGTTACGGTTCCGGCGGTGTTTACGGTAACGCCCAAAGACCAACTCGTTCCGCTTCCTGTCAATGCTCCTTTGGCAACAGAGCCGGTTACATTAGTAACGGTTATATCACTTGCGGTTAAACCTGAAACTGCCGCGCTAAAAGTTAAATTGATGACTGTTGTGTTGGTTGCATTATTAGCCGTTGCGGTATAGGTTGTAGTACCGACGCCCGATCCTTTAGCAACGGTTATTGTTTTGCTTCCGCTTTCGATGCCGTTTTTTAAAATGATCACGGTTACGGTTCCGGCGGTGTTTACGGTAACGCCCAAAGACCAATTCGTCCCGCTTCCTGTCAATGCTCCTTTGGCAACAGAGCCGGTTACATTAGTAACGGTTATATCACTTGCGGTTAAACCTGAAACTGCCGCACTAAAAGTAAAATTGATGGCCGTTGTACTGGTTGCATTATCAGCCGTTGCGGTATAGGTGGTATCACCGCCGCCGCTGTTTGATGCTTTTTTGTAATAAATTGCAGGTGTTATGCCATTCCAGCCGTGTTCGCCGTTTGTAAGGGATAATGCCGTTCCTGTAACGGAATATTTCGCAGCGGCTTTATCTGTACTGCCAACCCATGTTGTGATTGTTCCTGAAGATGTAGTACATTTTGTGCCATAATGTCCGCTATTATATGGATAAGTACCACCTTCAGTAAATGTGCCGTCAGATTTAATTTCAAACATTAATCCTGTAGTACCGTCAGCATTGGCATTTGCCTGTGTATTATACCATTTACCTACTATTGAAGAATCAATGCTTCCGCCGCCACCACCGCTGTCATCGCCTCCGCATGACACCATTGAAAATCCGATTACCGCTATAAGAGAGATAATGCCTAAAACTTTTCCAAAGTTCTTCATTTGAGAACCTCTTTTTTTATGATTACCAATTTCTGCGCCAACGATGCTGGCGAACGGACGGTAATCACGAAGATTTACCCGTCCTTGAACCTGCGGTTCATTATGAGACGGAATTCTTTGTCAACGACAAAGTTATACAAAAGACAAATTGTCCCGTATCGAAACACGCTGTCCGCTTGTATGTACAATGAGAAAAAATAAAAGTTGGATTTACTATATACTGTTAGATAGTTGACACGATTTTTACATGGTTGATATAATTGCCCTGTTGCCCTGTTGCCCTGTTGCCCTGTTGCCCTGTTGCCCTGTTGCCCTGTTGCCCTGTTGCCCTGTTGCCCTGTTGCCCTGTTGCCCTGTTGCCCTGTTGCCCTGTTGCCCTGTTGCCCTGTTGCGATCATGGCTTAAAATTGCCGAAGGCAATTTTAAGCTTGGAGAATGATTTTTATCGGTAAAATGGGCGGAATTTTGGCTCATTGTGAATATGTTACCAGTTCCCATTAAAAGTTTCAAGTGAAAGTTGCAAATATCAAGCGTTTTTTGGGGGAATTACAAGTATTTTGTATAAGTGGGAATTGGGGGGAAAATGCCTAATTACCGTCTGACCACTAAAACACATAAATAGGACTTTTTCGATGATACTTTTTTTAATGTGTTTTAGTGGTTAGAATGTATGCCCAAAAAAATCCTTGAGTACAGTCAGGGCAGGCTGCGCATGGCAAAAACATCTTCTGTGGGTTCCCCGCCACAGCCAAATAAACGCACGGCGTAGCCGTGTAGATGAATAATGCCGCACGCTGAGAGCACCAATAAATATGCCGCAGTCCCCAATAAAAGCAAGGCCGCCTTTAGGTGGCCGCCAGTGCGAGGCGGACTCTTACGAAGTTTTTACAGCGTGCGCAGCCTGTCCGCCTGTACTGAATAAATTCTTTGGGCATACATCGTGTAGAGGGCAAATGGTATAATCTCTTATATGCCTGTTTACAATAGCCGTTAAACAATGTAAAATTTATTGATTACCGTTTCATTTACCATGCGGGATCAATTAATACGAATTTTTTCAGCCAGAGAAGCTGATAGCGAGGAAGAAGAAGCGTATGAGAGAAACATCAGAAACTACTTTGGAGAAAGGTAGCATAATAATGGAATCCGGAAAGGTATTCCAACCTCATTACAAAGAACTTTTGGACACAATGCCTCAAGATATAGTAAAAGAACTTGCGAAAAGAAAACTTGAAGAGTTGGAACAGCATAAAGCAGCTAAAAAATAATTTCATTTTCCTATGGCAAAATGTATACCTGAGAATTTTCTCCTTCGGCAATCACTTATTACTGATTAATATCTCTAGTGCGGTCTGGGATAAATAGAGGTATCCTGTTTTTTGTGTAAATAGATTTTCCATTTTTCCTTACTTCTTAAAAAATCAAATTTCCAGCAGTTTTCTTACAAGGCTTGTCATAAATTTTGTGTAAATAGGAATGGGGAAAAAATGACGTTTTCATTTACACAAAAAACAGTATAGCCTCCTATAAATGTCGGTTTACAATATCCGCCAAACAATGTAAAATTTACCGTACATTTCAAACGGGAAAAAAATGGAAGTAACTCAATCTGATAATTCTCCACAGACGGCAGCTTCGCTTGTAAAGCATGGGTCGGCGCTTTCACTCCTCACTTTAATTTCACGTATCCTCGGACTTCTCAGGGAAATGACAAAGGCAAGGTTCCTCGGCACTACCGCCCTATCCGACGCTTTTTCAGTAGCGTTCTTGTTGCCAAATCTTTTCCGCCGACTTTTTGCCGAAGGTTCAATCTCCGTCGCTTTTATTCCTACGTTTAAGGAATATATGCTTGAGGGCGACAAAGAAAAAGCACGAGAGTTTTTTTCATGCGTGTTTACGTTTCTAACATTTATCGTAACATTGATGGTAATGGCGGGAATACTCGCCGCTCCTTTGCTTGTCCGTATTTTTGGAATAGAAGAATTTGACGAGACCGTTTTTTTAACAAGAGTGATGTTTCCGTTTCTTGGATTTATTTCGCTTGCGGCGTTGTTTCAGGGAGTGTTAAACAGCCTTCACATTTTTACTCCGTCCGGGCTTGCGCCGATTTTATTAAACATTGTTACAATACTTTGCACTTACGCTTTGAGTCCCTTTACAAAAAATCCCGCCCGGGCAATGGCGGTTGGCATCCTTATCGGCGGATTTCTTGAAGCGGCGATTCAGTTTCCATTTGTTATAAAAAAAGGCTATAAATTTTTTATCACGGGAATTAAACGCGCGATTGACAATCCCGGTACGCGGAAAGTGCTGAGATTGATCAGCCCCACAGTTATTGGCATGGCTGCCTATCAAATTAACGATTTAGTTTCCACTGCGTTAGGAGGGAGAGCGGGGGAAGGAGTCGTGTCGAGCCTGCAATATTCTTTGCGGCTTCAGGAATTATTTTTAGGGGTGTTTGCCGTGTCGATTGGGACAGTGCTTCTGCCGAACCTTACCGAATACGCAAAAACTTCCCAATGGGATATTTACAATAAGCGATTAATTTCTTCTATTAATATAATCGCTTTAATAGCGATACCTGTAACATTGTTCTCTCTTGTAGAAGGGCAGAGTTTAATCCGCCTTTTATTCCAAAGCCACAGTTTTGACGAAACATCTGTAGCCCTTACTCTTTCCGCTTTCACCTTCCACATGCCGGGACTTTTATTTATAGCACTTAACAGAATTATCGCTCCGGCTTTTTACGCTCAGAGCAATACTGTCTCTCCTACCATCGCAGGAATTATTTCGATGGTTGTAAACATTATCCTTGCCGCTGCTTTATCCGTGCCTTTCCGGGGCGCGGGCATAGCGTTTGCCCTGTCTTTCGCAAGCGCGATTAACACAATTTTACTCGTGATTTTTCTTGGGAAAAACCCCAACATCAAATTAGGTGCTGTAACAGGTTCGGCTTTACTTTACATATTAAAAATGTTAATTCTTTCCGCTATCGCCGCCGTTCCAATTTATTTCCTCTCCCCTGTGTTACGTGATATTTCCGCCGGGCATGGGCGTATTATCAGTTACGGCATACCATTGATAATAAACGCGATAATTTATCTGTTGTTAGGTGTTTTATTGCTTGCGCTTGTTAAAGACGAGAATCTTACAGGCTTAATAAAAATGATTAGGAAGAAATAATATGCTTACAAATATAAAATACCGCAACCTTCCTACTGTTGTCCTCGCCGGCCGTCCCAATGTGGGAAAGTCTACGCTCTTTAACCGACTGCTTCACAAACGCAGGGCGATTACCGATCCTACGCCCGGCGTTACGAGAGACCCCGTAGAAGCGGATTGCTTTATCAATGAAAAACCTTTACGCCTTATCGACACAGGCGGATTCAAACTAGCGGATTGCAATGAGCTTGACAAATTGGTAGTTGAAAGAACTCTTGAAACAATAAAAAAAGCCGACCTTGTTGTCTTGCTTCTTGAAGCCGGCGAGATAACAAGCGAGGATGAAGAGCTTATAAACATTTTACGCCCGTACCGGAAAAAATTAATTGTTACCGTAAACAAAACCGAAGGTGGCAGACACGAGGCTGACGCGTGGAATGTCCTTACCTTTGGCTTTGAAAAAGTTTTAATGATTTCCGCAGAGCATGGCGACAATATCGGAGAGCTTCAACAGGAAATTTTAAAGCGTCTTGATTTTTCCAAAGTGGAAGAAGAACAGGAAGAAAAAGTTATCAAAATAGCGCTTTTGGGCAAACCCAACACGGGCAAGTCTACGCTGTCAAACAGGCTGACAGGCGCGAACGCTTCTATCGTAAGCGAAATCCCAGGCACGACAAGAGACACTGTTGAGGGGCGTTTCAGTTGGAAATCGCGTAATTTTATTATCATGGACACGGCAGGCATAAGACGAAAAGCAAAGGTGAATGAAAATATCGAATACTATTCCGTAAATAGGGCGATTAAAACAATCAGCGACGCTGATATTGTCATACTAATGATTGACGCGGTAGAGGGACTTTCAGACCAAGACAAGAAAATCGCCGCTCTCGCCCATGACCAGGGCAGGGGCATTATTATGGCACTTAACAAATGGGATACAATGCCCCAGCAAAAAAATACATTTAAGGACGCGGAAGAAAAAATTCATTTTCAGTTTGGTCAAATGGAATACGCCCCCGTTATCCCCGTAAGCGCGAAAGACGGCTCTGGTGTTGATAAACTGTTGAATACGGCGATAAAAATGTACGGACAACTCAATCTGCAAGTGGGAACGTCACAGCTTAATCAGGCCTTGGAACGGTGGTTGCAGGAATATCCGCCGCCTACAGGGCCGCGAACCTATTTTAAAATTAAGTACGCCGTGCAAAAATCGGCAAACCCCGTACACTTCATTTTTTTTGTTTCCCGTATTCAGGTTGTAAGCGATTCATATATCTCGTATTTACGTAACAAAATACGCAAAGATTTGGGATTCTCTCTTATTCCCGTATTAATTGACGTAAAGAGTTCTTCGCCAAAAGACAAGAAAAAAAACGATTGACATATTCGCTTTTTACAGTCAATATTAACCATGAACCTTGCAAATAAATTGTCATTTTTCCGCATTATCCTCGCCCCAGTGTTTTTTGTCATTTATCTTTTACCCCGCTTTTTTCCTTCGCTATTCGTGAACGGAGCGGCATGGACAGTGCCGGTACTTTGGATCATTGCTATCGTCTCTGAAATAACGGATTATTTTGACGGTTTTGCCGCCCGCAAACTAAACTTAACAAGCGACTTTGGAAAACTTTTAGACCCATTCGCCGACACGCTTACGCAGATCACTTTTTTCCTTTGTTTTATTATCGACGGTGTTTTTCCAGCCGGTATTTTTGCGGCATTTTTATTTTTACTGATTGTTTACCGCGAATTTGCCATCATGTTCCTTCGCAACCTGATGGCGAAAAAAGGTATTGCTATGGGCGCGCGTATGGGCGGAAAAATAAAAACCGTCGCTTTTATCATAACGGCGGCTATTACGTTTTTAGCCGTAAGTTTTGAACGATTGGGATTATTTAATCTGATCTTGCCGTATATTAAAATCTGCGCGCTTATTGCCTTTGCTATTTCCGCAGTTATTTCAATAATTTCTTTTTTTGATTATCTGATAATTTATAAAAAAACAGCGGACGTAAAAGTACAATGATTGATAACGGTCTTTTGGAAAAAATTAATTCAAAACACTCTGCGGAAATTTTCACAGAACTTTACGGAGAGCGTGAAGTTGACGCCGCAAAACAGCGTTATACATCGATAATTTTGGGAGCGCAAAAAAATACGGAGGAGTTTGTCGGCTGTCAAGAAAGTTTGCGGGTTTTCAGCGCTCCCGGAAGGACGGAACTTGCCGGCAACCACACAGATCATAATCAGGGTAAAGTGCTGGCGGCGTCCATTCAACTGGATAATGCCGCCATTGTTCAAAAACGAAACGATAACATTGTATTTTTCCGCTCAACAGGATTTCCTGACGTAAAAATTAATTTGACGGATAAAAACGGCTCTCCTGATTTACAGCCAAAACCTGAAGAAAAAGGGACGACAGAAGCGCTCATTAGGGGAATAGCAGATGAATTATCAAAGCGCGGCTGTAAAACAGGCGGCTTTTCAGCTAACGCAAACTCAACCGTACTTATAGGTTCGGGGTTGTCATCATCAGCGGCGCTTGAAACTCTTTTATGCCGCATATTCGACTCTCTTTACGGTGAGGGAAAACTTAGCGCTTTGGAAATAGCGCAAATTGGCCAGATAGCGGAAAATGTCCACTTTGGAAAACCATGCGGTTTAATGGATCAGGCGGCGTGCGCCACAGGGGGCGCTGTAGCGATTGATTTTGCCGATGTTTCGCTCCCCAAAGTAAGGCAAATCAATTTTGATCCTGCCGCCGCCGGTTACGCTCTTTGCGTAGTGAACACAGGCGGCAGTCACGCCGACCTTACCGCCGATTATGCTTCCATTCCGGCGGAAATGAAAGCTGTCGCCTCGTTTTTCGGCAAATCCGTACTTAGGGAATTGGAAAAAGAAACATTCCTTTCCCGCGCTGCCGAAGTGCAAAATTCATTGGGAGACAGGGCGTTTTTACGCGCCATTCACTTTTTTAATGAAAACGAAAGAGTAGACGCAATGACGGCGATTTTATTGGAAATGGAAAAAACCGCGACAGCCGCCGAAAAACAGCGGACGTTAAGCTCCTATTTGGATTTGGTAAATGAATCGGGCGACTCTTCATGGGAGTTTTTGCAAAACGTATTTTCCCCAACCCGCCCCAAAGATCAAGGTATTGCCTCTGCTCTCGCGCTGACAAAAAATTTTTTCCGTAAACAAAAACTGCGCGGCGCGTGCAGGGTCCACGGCGGCGGTTTCGCCGGAACTATTCAAACTTATATTCCAATAGACGCAATGATAGCCTACCGCGCATATATCGAAGCGGTATTCGGCGCAGGTTCGCTGACAGTACTGAGGATAAGGTCGAGAGGCGCGGTTGAGTTGGAGTTTTAAGAACGTGAAACTATACGGCTACGCCGGGTAACAGTTATTGAATATTTAGAGAATTAATTGATATAATAAGAAAATATTAGCCAGGATGGCTCAGATGGCAGAGCGGCGCACTCGTAATGCGCAGGTCCCGGGTTCGATTCCCGGTTCTGGCTGGAACCTTAACTCCTTATGTGATAAGGAATTATGGGGAGGACTACCCGACAACGGGCGTTCTTAATCATTGCGTATAACGAAAACGGCACATAAAAACGACACATGGAATCGTTTTTCAATGCCGTTTGCAAGGGTTAGGAATATGAAGAACCTCCCATTTTCAGTTTTCAAAAGAGCGGATCGCCCATGTTATCTGGTAGCGTTCAAAAACGATGAAACTGGTGAATATCTTCCCGCAATAAGTACCAAGCAAAAAACGGAATCAGAGGCTGTAAAAACAGCCTTTACCTGGCTTAGGGACGGAATCCCCAACAGAGAAGGCTGTATTAATATAAAGCAGTACAGCCTCCGAGACATGGCTAAGTCGGCGGATATTACAAAAGCCGACGCCGTTTTTATATGCAAGGAATTACAGCGGAGAGGATTCCTTAAAAGTTACGTGCTGGCAGAGAGTAAGCAGGCTGTTGACTTTGGGGAGTATCTGAGGGAATTCTGGAATTACGAAAATTCTCCATACGTCAAAGAGAAACTACGGAAAAAACACGGACTGCACCGGCGTTACGTGAAGGGGCAGTCCGGCGATGTTGAAAAATACTGGATTCCATTTTTCCCCGGCAAAGTTGTGGGAGATATTACATGGGCCGATGTAGATGCCTTTATATCGGAATTAGGAGAACTTACGCTTTCATCAAAACGGAAAAATAAAATTATTACTTCCGGGACAGTACCTCTGAAATGGGCTTTTCACCGGGGAATGATTGATTCCGATGTTTCGTCAGGACACACCAAGTTTTCAGGAAGTACGGCAGAACGCCAAATACTTAGCCCCGAACTTGCCGCAGCGGTTTTTCGTGTTTCATGGAATGATGAACGCGCACGGCTTGCCAATATGCTCGCGATGGTAACAGGCATTAGGGCAGGGGAAATACAGGGCTTGAGGGTTCAGGATTTAGGCAAGGACTGCTTGTATGTCAGGCATAGCTGGAACTTCATGGACGGCTTGAAAACAACCAAGAACAATGAGAGCAGGACCGTGGAAGTGCCATTTCCGGCGATTATTCAGGAACTGCTCGCACTGGCTGGGCGCAATCCGCACGGGGCAAGCATGGACAGTTTTATTTTTTGGGCGGAACTGTCAGACAGCAAACCGATGGAAGCGGAAATTTTTATTAGGGATTTACGGGCGGCTCTGGTAAGAACCGGCATGAGTAAGGAATCGGCGAAGGCGTATACCTTTCATGGGTGGCGCCATTACTTCACCGCTTATATGAGGGAGCGGGTGAATGAAAAACTTTTGCAATCGCAAACAGGACATAAAACCCTTGTAATGCTCGATCACTACAGCGACCACCGTAAAGCCGGAGACAGGGAACGGATACAGCAGGCGCAGATTGAAAGCTTCGGCAATTTAATACCTTCGGGGCAAATGCATAACTGAAATGTTATGTGCAATTGAAATGTTATGTGCAATTGAAATGTTATGTGCAATTTTAACTCTTTTATTCTCATTATTTGTTTTCTTTGTCTTTCTTTGTCTTTCTTTGTCTTTCTTTGTCTTTCTTCTTACATTTAATTGCGTAAAATAAAAGAGAAAAAAATAAAAAATATCTTGACAAAATAACATTACATAAGTATAATGTAATTGTATAAAAGATAACTAAACACGGACAGCCGTCACCTATCCTGCCGGGGATAGGCATGGGATATAAGCCATGCTTTTTTTCCGACAGATGGGTGGCGGCTTTTTTTGTGTTTAGAAAATTTCATTTTGGAGGAATTATGAATACCATTTCTTTACAAGACAGCGTCCTATCGAGGAAGGCGGCCGCCAATTACTTGGGAGTATGTATGGCGACTTTGGACAGCTTAAAAATCCCTAGAACGAAGGTGAGGCGCAGGGTACTGTATCGGCAATCTGTGTTGCTTCAATGGCTTGAGAAAAACACTAAGGAAGTGAAATCGTGAACCAGAGCAAGGCAGAGGCGATGATTACGCGTCTTTTGGTAAATGCCGCTGAATTAAAATTTGGCTCGGTTTCTGTTACCGCAAAAGTCCATGACGGCCGGGTTACGGAAGTGTTGTA